>NZ_JBICJH010000009.1:0-197433 GCF_043102935.1 Vibrio sp. zbq_1 | reverse complement strand
TTTCGCCGCTTGGGTCTGTAGCTGTGAACGTAATTGTCTCTTTGCCATTCCAATCCGCAGTTGGAGTGATGGTAGCAACACCATTCACAATAGAAATTTGGATGCTGTTATTGCCAGAAACTGAGAATTCTAGCGAGGAATCAGAATCTTTGAATACTTCATTCAAGTCGATCGTGTATGCATCGAAATCTTCCGATAACACTTGGTCTGCAATGGCATTTTCTACAGTCGGTGCATCATTAACACGATTCACAATCAAACTGTCACTGTCGTTAGCCGTTGGATTAACACCATCCGACACTGACGCGCTAATAGTCAGGTCTTTAAGGTTAAGTTCATCATTGTTAACTGCATCAACGCCCGCTTGAGTCAGCTTGACTTCATCGCCAACCAACACAAAGTAACCGTTTGAGTTGTTTTCTAGAGAAACGGTTAATTGGTCTTCAGGCGTGTCAGTATCGCGAACCGTTAAGGTTGCGACTACCGTATCAGTGCTCACTGCATCTTCAGTGATACTTTCTACTGCATCAACCTTGATGGTTGGCGCATCGTTTGCTGGATTTACTGTAACAGTTACTTTCGCTTCGTCGGTCAATTGGCCGTCCGTTACGGTGTAAGTGATTTCGGCGTCGCCATTGAAGTTCTCGGCCGGTGTGAAAACAAGTTTTCCATCCACCACTTCAACCGTACCCTGCTCCTTAGGAACAGAGGCTGATTCAATACTCAGCTTATCGCCATCCACGTCGGTGTCGTTTGGCAGCACATCAATGATAACTACGGTGTCTTCTTGTGTAGATACAGTGTCATCAACGGCAACAGGACTGTCATTTACAGGCGTAACCGTAACAGTCACGTTCGCTTCGTCCGTCAAATCGCCATCAGTTACGATATAAGTGATGGTTGCTTCACCGTTGAAGTTCTCAGCTGGCGTGAACACCAGTTTGCCGTCGACAATGTCAACTGAGCCTTGCTCTGAAGGAACTGATGCTGATTGAATGCTGAGTACGTCACCTTCAACATCACTATCATTGACTAAAACATCAATCGTAACAGCGGTGTCTTCTCCTGTCGTAATTACATCATTTTCTGCGTTTGGCGCATCATTGATAGGCAGAATATCGAGATTTGCAGAACCAGATACCACTAGGTCTTCGTCATCAATAATGTCGAAAGTGAAAGAGACTTCTGTGTCATCATCGATTTGCGGAGTGAAAGTCCACGTGCCATCACCATTGTCGACAAGAGTGCCATTCCCTTTATCGATAATGAGGTTCTCAACAGATAATGTGTCTTTGTCTTCATCATCAACATTTGACAGTAACTCTTCCGTCGTAATGGTGATTGAACCACCGTCCTCTTCAATCGCATCTAGAGTAACTGGCGTTGTTGCCAAAGGTTTATCAGTGCTGTCAGCACTCGTTTGAAGATTACTTCGGAATAGATCGTTCAGTGCTAGAACTTGTGTTTGCGATAGTCCTAAAGACTCAATACCAATGGTTTCAAAACTGGTGGATGCCAAGAGTTCAGTACCATCGCGAACAATTGTCGCACTGGTTTGCAGACTAGAGCCGCCGTTCTCACCAGCTGCTGGCGCAAACTCTTCACCTACAGCAGAAGGGTCTTGTCCTTGTTCGATTGCACTAATAATTTGTAAAACATCATCAGTAACATCTTTAGAACCTTGCTCTTGAGTCAATTGCACGTTTAAATCCAGAGGGCCAACATCTGTTGATGTCACAACCACTTCTCCTGGTCGTGGCTGTTGTCCCTCCGTTAGTACTCTCAGCTTCCCATCTAATCCTATTACAACGACTTGATTGCCGAGTGAAACTAACGCTGTACGATCCATATAAAACTTCACCCCAAATTACTGTCAACTTTTTGACTAACGATACTAATTTGCTATATATTGCCCGAATATATACTGCAATAACAGTAATTTGATGCCTATTTTCAACTTATAAGTCACAATTTTCCCATATTGTCGATTTTCAGTTGGTGGGTGATTTAGATCTCTGTATAAGCAACTATAAATGTAACAAAACCAAATAAAGGTGATATTAGTTCGAAGTTAAACCCCAGTTAGGCGTATTTTCGTATCACTTTTGAAACACATTCTAAACAAAGCGATTGGTTACATCGTCGATTATTAGTGGTATTGTGCGCTAAATTATTGACGCCCTTATAGGTATTCCACTTATAAGCCCTCTCGCCTCGAGCAATTACATAACCATCTAGGAGAATCACAGTGAAGTGGACTCGTGCCAACGCCTTTTGTATTGGTGTATTCGCCGCTAGTCATGCTTTTGGGCAAACACTAGAACAAGCCGTAGAAAATACGCTAAAAACAAATCCCGATATTAAAAGCGCGTTCAATGAATTCGTTAGCAAGCAGTATGTGAATGAAGCATCTGGCGGTGCTTACCTCCCTTCCGTCGATCTTGACGCAGGTATCGGTTACGAAGGTATAAATCCTGCAGAATCAGGACGAGACTCAACCGATCTGACTCGTAAAGAAGCCACTATCACTTTAACGCAATTGATTTGGGATGGCTCTGCCACTCTTAATGATATGGACCGTACTGCTGCAGATGCAGAATCTGTGCGATACCAACTACTTGCGGATGCGCAAGACACGGCGTTGGAAGTGACTAAGGTGTACTTAGATTCCGTTAAAGCGTATGAAATTCTTTCTCTTTCAGAGAACAACCTGAAAGTTCATAAGAAAATTTATGAAGACATTAAAAAACGTGTCAACTCAGGTATCGGCTCGACAGCAGACCTGACTCAAGTTGAGGCGCGTTTAGCAAAAGCGCACGGTAACTTAGTTGCGGCTCAAAATAACCTGTTTGATAGCCAAACGATGTTTACGCGTCTTGTCGGACAATCGCCACAAGGATTGATCTTCCCACGCGCGGATCAAAACTTCATCCCATACACAATCGATGAAGCGATTGACTTGGCATTTGAATCTCACCCTGTAATCAAAATCTCGGTTGCAGATGTGGATTCAGCTAAGTTCCAGTACAAACAATCGAAAGGAACTTACTACCCGACCATTTCTGTAGAAGCAGCACAAACATGGCGCAACGATGCCGGCGGTATTGAAGGCAGCAGCGATGAAACGACAGCAATGCTTCGAATGCGTTACAACTTGTTCAACGGTGGTAGTGATGTTGCGAACGCAGAAAGCTTTGCATATCAGTTAAACAAAGCGAAAGATCTACGAGAGCGCGCATACCGAAATGTCGAGGAAGGACTTCGCTTATCTTGGAGTGCATTAGATTTAACTCTGCAACAAAAAGAGTTTTTAGCTGACCACGTAGACTCAGCTTCTGAAACGGTCATTGCTTACGAAAAGCAATATCGCATTGGTAAACGTACTCTACTTGACCTTTTAAACACTGAAAACGAACTGTTCGAAGCAAGAAAGAACTATTTAGACGCTAAATACGCGGAACAATACGCGAAGTACCGAGTGATGAATGCCACGGGTCAACTGTTGAATGCCTTGCGTGTTGATGTACCAACAGAATGGAACCAGAAGGTGGAGTACTAATCATGAAACCGATGAAACTGCTATTGGCATTAAGCGTTATCGCCGTTACGCAACAGGCAATCGCTGAAGATGAGTACGATTACCGTGCATTCCCTACCGCAGAACAAATTGCTGACTTACAAGACGAAGATAACGACGGTGTGATTAACGCTCGCGACCTATGTCCGGGGACACCAGCTGGCTCTGAAGTTGACAATGATGGCTGTGGCGAATACATCAAAGCATCTGAGAAAATGCAGGTTCGTGTGCTATTTGCCAACGATTCTGATGAGATCAATCCGGTATTTCGTCGTCAAATTCGTGAGTTGTCTGACTTCTTGAAGGATTACCCAACGACCTCGATTGAACTACAAGGTTACGCGAGTAAAACAGGTGGTTCAAAACACAATCAAGATCTCTCTGAACGACGAGCGAAAAACGTGCGTGACGCGCTATTAAGTTACGGTATTGAACCAAATCGTGTTCGCATCATTGGTTTTGGTGACACACATCTAGCAGAGCAAGGCACCGATCAGGTAAGTCACGCACTTAACCGCCGAGTGACCGCATCTGTTGTTGGTTACAAGGGTAAAGTTAAAAAAGAGTGGACGATCTTTACGACGCTTCCAGAAGCAGAAAGCTAATCTAAACTTTTACACTCTCACATCGCACTCAGATTTGACAAAAGGAGCTTCGGCTCCTTTTCTTTTCATAGTGGTTTGAAGCCGTATTATGCTTTAGGAATCGGCGCTTTAGTGGTAATCTAGCGGCGTCATAACAATGAGAGTTTTGAAATGAGCAAACTTACATCAGATATCCAAGCAAACCTTGATCTTTTCGTAGCAGAAACGAAAGAAAGCCAACTCGTTTGGGGTCTACGCAATGAAGAAGGTTGGTTGTCTTGCGATTCAACTGAGTTCGAAAATAGCGAAGTAATGCCTTTCTGGTCTTCAAAAGAAGATGCTGAAGCGCACAACGTTGAAGAGTGGGCAGATTTTACTGTTCTTGAAATTCCACTAGATATCTTTGTAGAAGATTGGCTTCTGACTCTTGCTGAAGACGGCGTTCTTGTTGGTACAAACTGGAATGATCAGCTAGAAGGCAAAGAAATGGAGCCTCAAGATCTAGCGAAGCTATACGTAGACTAATCGCGTTGACCTCGGCACTTGTGCCGGGGTTTCTATTCCCTCCCCTAGTTCTCAACACAAATATCGACCCACTTCATAGTTTTTCCATTCAGTATTGTTTATTCACTTCACGTGGTCACATCGCCTATAAGATAATGGGTATAACATACTGAAAAGATTATATAAGAAAAACACAAGGCTACTTCCTTATGCGCGCGCTGTCTCCTTTGCTTGCGTCACTGCTTTTTTGCAGTCAAATATACGCGAGTGACTCTACCGAGATTGAACACACCCAAAACTTTACGCAATGGCACGCTGTCTATCAAACAACGTTACACAACGATGCGGCTTCTGCTCTTAGCATGCTTCAAGACCGTTATCATACTTCCGTCTCTGACAGCGAGAGACTTTACGTCAGTGGGTTGATTTATGAGTACATGGCCAACATTAAGCAGCCTTATTACGGAAGTAGCCAAATCTTAAACAATGATTTCGCGAAGTTAGAATCTGAGTACATTCTCGCTTTAAACGAACGTAAACATGGCAGTTATGACGCTTCAGTTGCCAGTTTCAACTCGTTAAGGCAAAAGATGAAACAAAATGGTGACGTGGAAGGTAAAGCGTTGATGAATTACCAGCTTTGCTACACGCTAAACCAGCAAGGCCGTTACCACAAAGCAAACTTCTTTTGCTCATCTCTCGAAAGCCATTTAGACGATAAGCACGCAGAGGCCTTTCCTGCAGACTTGGCGTTGCGAGTCGTAGCGAACAACTACAATTATCGCGGCGACTACGAAAAGGCTCTGAGCCTGTACCGCCGTCTGCTTGCCAATATGTCTTATCAAAGCGACCCATCTGGTATTTATAACGATGTCGGCAATTTACTGGCCGAATTAGGACAGTTTGAGCAATCGGAGCAATACCTCATCCAATCCTTGCTTGCGCGTCAACTTGAGGAGGCCCCACTCAAAGTGGCGCAAGTCGAACACAGCCTAGCTCGGATGTATAACAAATCGAAAGATTTCGATAAGGCCATTAACCACTACCAGAATTCATTGAAAATCTTGGAAGAGCTCCACTATCCGTATGGACAAGGCTTGGCGTATTTGGGTCTTGCTTCCGCTATTGCTGAAATTGGCAACCTTGAACAAGCCGTCAAATACATTAACAAAGCACTCGGTTTGGGCGAGCGATACGAAAACAACCATTTACAAACCGAGGGGCACTTAGCCGCTGGTTTTGCTTATCTGAAAAATGACGCGCCAGAAAAGGCGATCGAGCACGGTAAAGAAGCGTTCACACTAGCAATGGAAAACTCAAGGCCATTGCTACAAGCGAGAGCGCAACTGTTGCTGTCCAATGCTTACCAAAAACTTGGGGATTACAAAGCGGCGCTAAGTCACTATGAAGCATATTCAACATTGGAACTAGATAACCGAGATACTAGCAACATCAAGGCAATGGAAGCTCTCGACCTCACCAAAAATGAGTACGAATACGAACTGCAACTGATCAAACTTGCGAACGAGCGGAATTTAAAGCAGAGCGAGTTTGAAAAGCTTACAGATCAAAAACGTGCGTACAATTTTGTGGTTGCCTGCTTAGTGCTTCTTTTGGTGTTGGCAATAATGGCTCAGCGACAAACTCGAAATAAAGCACGGATAGACAGTTTAACGTGCGCCTTAAACAGAACCGCGATCATTGAGACCATCAAAAGTCAAACCTCGAAAACTCATCAAGAGATGCGATATGTTCTGGCTTTAATTGACTTAGATAACTTTAAAGCCATCAATGATACCTACGGCCACCCTACAGGCGATTTGGTTTTGAAACACGTTTGTCAAAGCATCCGCGTAAAACTCAACAAAGGTGAATACATCGGGCGTTTAGGTGGAGAGGAATTTGTTCTTTTACTCAAAAACGTTGATGAAATTGATGTACCTTTCCGAGTTCAAAGCTTGCATAAAACCATTTCGGAAAAGCAAATCAAAACGGAAAGAAATGAAGACCTTCGTGTAACGGCAAGCTTGGCCTATCTATCGACATCAATGCCACTCACCAACTTCGATGAGCTGTACTCGATATTAGACCAAGCTTTGTATCAGGCGAAGAGAAATGGCAAAAACGCGGTTGTTGATGCGTACAATGAGCCAATTAACCTGAGTTCAGAATTTGCAAATTCGTGAAGGCCTGTTTACAGACCTTCTGATTCCTGCTTTTGAACCAAAGATTTCATAACTGCATCTTTGTTATTCAAGTAATCATCGAGCCCGGCTTTGCGTAAATCACACGATGGGCAATCGCCACAACCATCACCGATGATGCCGTTGTAGCAAGTTAGCGTGTTTTCACGCACCAGTTGTAACGCATTGTATTGATCCGCTAACGCCCATGTTTCTGCCTTATTGAGCCACATCAGCGGTGTTTTAATCGTCAGAGCTCGATCCATACCTTTAACCAGCGCCGTGTTCATTGATTTCACAAAATCATCTCGGCAATCTGGGTAGCCACTAAAGTCCGTTTCACACACGCCCGTAATCACCGTATCGGCACCGATTTGGTAAGCATAAATGCCAGCAAGAGTTAAGAACAAAATATTACGGCCAGGCACAAACGAATTCGGCAAGCCATTCTCTTGTAATTCGTGAGAAACAGGGATGTCATCACGCGTCAGAGAGCTGATAGCAAGTTCATTCAGTAAACCGACATCCATCACTTTATGCGCTTTTACACCAAGGTCTTTGGCGATCTTTTGCGCAACTTCGATCTCCAGTTTATGACGTTGGCCATAATCAAAAGTGATTGCATGCACTTCATCAAACTCTTTAAGGGCTTGTACGAGACAGGTTGTCGAGTCTTGCCCGCCACTGAAAACAACAACAGCTTTTTTCATTTTACTCTCCGAGCTTAAGCAATACTTAGGTATTTATGAGTTTGAATAGATAGACGCCAATTGCGCGCGATGCACGTTTCGATACACAACTGAGTTGCGCGAGGCTTCTGGCTTATTGGTTGTAAAGCGATCACCGTTTCTGTCTTTATATCAGCGTTTGCAAGTAGTTCATCAAGATGATCGATGTCTTTTTGCGTACCGACTGGATGCTTGATTTCATTAGCACGCTCCAAAGCACTTTTCAGTACGGGCAATTTACCTTTCATCGCCACTTTTGGTGACACTGTCACCCACGTTTTTTCAGACGTGAAGACTTCTGATGTCCCACTGGTTTCAATCTGGCACTGACAGCCCATATCTTCAAACGCTTTGCTCAACGGACGCAAATCGTAAATGCACGGTTCACCACCAGTGATAACAATATGCTTCGCATTGAAGCCTTGCTGTTTGTATTGTTCTACGATGTCTTCAGCCGATGCCGTGCACCAAGTCGGAGAATCTTCCGTCTTCACCAAAATATCACCAATAGGACGCAGATCCTTTTCTTCGGCATCCCACGTTTGTTTTGTATCACACCAACTGCACCCGACTGGGCACTCTTGCAAGCGAACGAAAACGGCAGGAACACCAGTAAAGATCCCTTCCCCTTGGATGGTTTCAAACATCTCATTTAGCTTATACAACGCAGAACTCACTTAACTCATAAAACTTCGAGGCGAAGACCTTAATGGAGAGGCGTGTCTAGGTCAATTCAAACCAAAAATTAATTGTTAAAATAGCCCATTTTGTAGTTTCATACTCAGGTTCCCATTATTTTAAGGTAAGTAAAGATGTACAAACTGATCGCCCTAGACATGGACGGCACGTTATTAAACAGCGACAAAGCGATTTCAGAAGAAAACAAACACGCTATCGCGAAAGCTCGTGAAGCTGGCGTTACTGTCGTTTTGGCTTCTGGCCGCCCACTTGAAGGCATGCAGGCAAAATTGGATGAGCTGAATATTCATTCCGAGAAAGATTTTGTCCTTTTCTACAATGGTTCTATGGTTAAAAACGTAGGTACAAACGAAATTATCCACCAGCAAATCATTGATGGTAAGGCTGCTAAATTAGTCGCTCGTAAAGCGAAAGAACTAGGCGCTTATGTGCACGCATTCAGCCAAGTGCACGGCTTGATCACTAATGAGAACAACCCATACACTGACATCGAAGCCAACATTAATGGCTTAGACGTGACAGAGATGAATTTTGAATCGCTAGAAGATGATCATCCAATCATCAAAGCAATGATGGTTGCCGAGCCAAGTAAACTCACCGAGGTCATCGCTGCGCTTCCGTCTGAAATGCGTGAAGAGTTTACTGTTGTTCAAAGTGCCCCATTCTTCCTAGAGTTTCTTAACCCAGCGAGTAACAAAGGCATCGGAGTTGCTGCGATTGCTGAGTACTTAGGAATTCAACCAGAAGAAGTGATCTGTATGGGTGATGCTGAAAATGACCACCACATGCTGAAGTACGCAGGTCTTGGTATCGCGATGGAAAATGCGATGGAAGAAACCAAGAAAATCGCAGATTACATCACTGAAAGTAACGACGACCACGGCGTAGCGAAAGCAATTGAGAAATTTGTTCTTAACGCTTAGGCCTCGCTTTAATAAAAGTAGCCTTACAGAATTAAGCACCTAAAACACAAAAAGCCTCGCGAATTGCGAGGCTTTTTACTTGATACCGAAGTACTTATTATTCTGACAGATTGAGCTCTTCTTGGTACTGATTTTGATGAGTCAATCTTCTTGCCATAAAGATGAACAACAGCATCAATATCGGATAGTGGAACGTCATAAACACCAATGACCAAAAACCGCTGGAAGAGACGCTCGTCGCTGCAAACAAATACACCTGCTGAGTCAATATCAACGCTAAAGTGACAAAAATCATCTGCTTACTGTTTAATCTCACCTGAGACTCCTTAAACGTAAGCACGAGTGCAGAAGCCGTGATCAACATCGCTAACCAGTTGCCAAACACAGGTAACGGCCAAATCACCGAAATAACGGCTGTCACAGCAGTCAACGTAAACCACACCCCTTTTGAGCTGAGGAGTTGATCAACATTGACCTCTGGATTCGTTTCCAAACGTAATACGTGCCAAGCAACCAAGATGCCCAACAAGGCGCCCAATAACATATCAAGAATAAACGCAGAACCTAGGAAGAACTTGCACAGCATGACTATTAGCGTAATAGCGGCCATCAACACCGTGGTACTGTTAAATCCAAAGCTGTGCGTTCTTTGGAACAAAAATGTCAACACACAGAACCAAACCGCAATAGGCAAGCTTGGAAAACTAAAGCCGTAACTGTTTGGAAGTTCCGCCATAGGCACGTACACATGCGGCCTTGGTAGAGAAAATCCCTGCTGTGCCACCAAAACCATTAAAGATGTCGCGGTGATGGCGAAGAACAGTCGGTACACAAAGCGACTATCAAAGCGCATCATGACGAACGGGAATAAAAACAGCAAAATAGTTGGCGTCGTCAGCTCCATCACTACACTTGCAAACTCGTACGCGGCTTTGTAACTGTTGTCTGAAAGCTCACCAATCCAACCTTGTAGTTCCATCTCCCAAGAGAGCTCGGCCTGACGGAATGTAGGTGCAGACTCAATTAGCTGTGTAACGTAAGAAACCGGCTGGTTAGTTGCATTAGCAAAAAGGTTAACAACTTCTGGCCATTGAGCCGGATAGCGATATTGAGATGCCGTAAGTTCACTTGGGTTAAGCAGCATGGCAGAAGCCACTTCCACACCGTAATGAGGCGCAAACCAAGAAGGCAGCTCGTTTCCACCCAATGAGTTATTCATAGAAAAAGCGATAACTTCAGAATCAGATACGCAGTCGAACAAGATCGCAGTTGAGGTTCTACCCAACTCATTACCGACAGTTACTGCAAGCCCCGTTTCTTCCCACGTTTCTCGTTGCGCGGCAATTTCTGGAGATTCACCTTCAATAATAGTACCTCCCGGCAAGGAGATTTTGTTAGTGAGAATTTCATGAACCAGTACAAGCTTATCGTCGGCTCGAACAACACAGAGCGCGCCTTTAATTCCATTCAATGACGTACCGGATACCGATTTTGCCATTGTCATTGAAGACGTAGAAAGCAAAGCAGAAAAGAGAGTGAGAAAAAACAACTGTCTCAGCACAAGATAAACCTTTAATGAAGAGAATAATGACCAATGCATGATGGCAGTATTACCAATATTTTTCGACATAAATTAAGTAACGAGTTATGCATATGATGCACAAGTCAAAAAAGTCATCGGAGAAAATTCTTAATGTAAATCTGACAAAAATCAGACAAAACGTGAAATATTGATCGCAATTCTGCCAGTTATATAAGCAAACTGTCAGGATAAAGTCATAGGTATTTTGTGGGTTCTCATATTTAAAACAACAAAAATGGGCTTATTATTCGAAAACAATAAACCCCATTTATGATTAGTATGACTTTATAGCTTTATCCACGCATGAGTCCATGCAGAACCTACGCCCGGCTCATAAGCGCTTGGCGTCGAACCACACCAAAGACTATTTGGCCACGGTAAACATTGATAAGACGAGCCCTGATTAGTCACAACATCGCCAGCGAGGTATTGAGCTCCCGCTTGATAGATGTTATTTGAAGGAACAGACACAACTGGCGACTCAGTCGGCGGGATGACCTGATCTTGATGTGACGTACAGTTTGCATCGCTCACTGCTTGCCAAACGCCCCAGGAACCCGATTCTGCTGGGTTATCGCCTTGAGTCCACCATTGCGCTTGCCACACTTTTCCATTCCACGTGACCGTATCGCCTTTATTGTAAACAGATGAGGCTTGCCATTCGTTTGCACAGCTTCCTGTTGGTGGCGATGTTACCGATTTGGCTGTTGCAGACACAACCGCTTGATATAAAGTACTGGTTTTATCAACGCCAAAGTTCAACGTCACTCTAGCTTCACCCGCTTGTGATACGCCAAACTCCACATCCACATGACAACTCGTATTTGCAGCTAACGTTGTTTGAGAACATTGATCGTTGGCAATCAGTGCTGCATCAGTCACTCCTGAGCCGCCAATGCGTACATTTTCGACAGTGAATGCAGTATTTCCCGAATTACTAATCATAAATCCATGCTGCTTGAGTTCGCCAACATTAAACGCTGGCAACGTTTGATTAGCAGTGTAACCAACAGAAACGTTATCTTTCGGAGGAGTTGAAGTGCCGATGACGCCATCCACAAAACTGCGCAATGCTGCAATATCACTGTACACGCCGTACATACCCGGACGTGCACACCCTATTCCCCAGCTAACTACGCCAAGTTGGGTAATCGCACTGCCGCGATTAATAACGATTGGGCCACCGCTGTCACCCTGACATGAATCTATCCCACCTTGCGGCACGCCTGCACAGAATGCCACTTCCCCAACGGTGGTGTAGTTTCCACCCGCCTGACGACAAGTGGCATCCGACACGAGTGGAACATCGACTTCTTGCAATCTTGTTGGCGAACTGCCGCCTTCTGACGTTCGACCTAAACCTGCAACTGTCAACCAATCTCCAATACTGGCGTACTGCGCCAAGCTGCCGTCAGCAATTTCAACGGCGGATACACCTTGTGGGACGGAATCTAGCTTTAGAACCGCAATATCATAAGAAAGCGTGGCGCGGCGATAAGACGGATGCATGTGGATTTCACTCACATTCGCTCTTACTCCATCGGTGCCGTTGTACACGACGCCACCAATTTTTACGGCGATTTGACTCGGTGAATCGCCCTCCACACAGTGAGCCGCCGTCAATACATAGCCATTGCCGATGTAACTGGCACCGCAATAGGAGCGGTTACTGTAGCGACTTACAATTTGTGTGTAGAACTTCCATTCAGTTGGATCGGCGGTAATGCCGCCCACGATTTTCGGTTGAATGATGTGGTTTTGCGTCTGTGATAAATCATCAGCACTTGCAAACATTGGCAAGACTGCCAAAGCAAGTAACGATTTTGATAGTTTCAAAGTATTATCCTCTTGTTTTTGTAAGCACGATCCTCGTGCTACTCATAAAACAAGCAGACAAATTCAATGTTACCAATGTAAGTTGAGTAGCAAATTCATAGCTTGCGAGCCACTTAAACGCAAAAGTCTATTGATGAACTGAATAATTTCAATTCCACATGGTTTCTGTCACTGAATTACCGTCAACAAGACGTATTAATTACGATGGATTTAAGGGCTTTCGCAAACAGTGAATATGATGCCCAAACCCTTGTTTTTCATATAATCCGAGAGCTTGGCGGTTAAAACTCCAAACCTCAACAAACATTTGGGTCGCGCCGTAATCGATAAAGGTAGCTTCTATCTTATCGAGCAAAGCTTGAGCCGTTCCTTGCTTTCGATATTCCGGCATCACATACAACTCATCCACACTACCCATCATCACAGGTTGGCTGACAACGGAAGTTAACTCACAAAAGTGACCAGAGACAAAACCGATAACTTCATCTCCGACTTTCGCTACATATACCAAACACTCGGGATTATCGATGTAACGAGCAATGCTTTTCTCTTGCTCGATTTCTTCGGCAGTTTTAAACAATTCAGGGGATTGAACATGGTGCTCATCGTGCAAATCGAACATAAGATCGTTGAGCACTTCTAAATCATCAAAACTCGCAGCTTTGATTACAAATGCAGACATACTAAGGGTTACCAAAATTTGAGTCCGTATAGTGTGTTGCGAAAACACAGGCTTGGCAAGCCACAAAAGCACCTACTCACGATTGTTTTCTGGAGCACCAACGCAAAAAAGCCCCTGTACAAATCGGCATACAGAGGCAGAACCAAACTACGGAGTTCGAGGATCAGGGTTTCATTTGAGTACGACGATAAATTGTTAGCGTCGTAACACTCGCTCTATTTCATTCAGGCTCGTTGGATCATCAATCGTCGATGGCACGGTGTATTGCTCTCCATCAGCAATTTGGCGGATGGTTCGACGCAGAATTTTACCCGAGCGTGTTTTCGGTAAGCGATCGACAACCAGTGCGTGTTTGAAGCATGCAACCGCGCCAATCTCATTTCTCACCTTGCCCACAAGTTCGCCTTCTAGCGCTAACTCATTAACCTTCACGCCATCTTTCAGCACAACGAAACCAAGTGGTAGCTGTCCTTTTAGCTCATCGTGAATGCCCACAACCGCACATTCTGCAATGGCAGGGTGACCACCAACAATTTCTTCCATTTCACCAGTAGACAAACGGTGGCCAGCGACGTTAATCACATCGTCAATGCGTCCCATGATGAACAAGTAACCATCTTCATCAAGGTAGCCGCCATCGCCAGAAACATAGTAACCCGGGAATTGGCTTAGGTAGCCCGTTTCAAAACGATCATGGTTTCGCCACACGGTTGGTAAGCAGCTTGGTGGTAACGGACGTTTTAGCGCAACGAAACCTTGTTGATTAGGTTTTACTGGTTCACCCAGTTCATCGAGGATTTCTACTTGATAACCCGGAATAGGCTTAGTTGAAGAACCTGCTTTTACTGGCATCATTTCAATGCCCGTCGGGTTACCGGCAATCGCCCAACCTGTCTCTGTTTGCCACCAGTGATCGATAACTGGTTTGTCGGTTTTACTTTGTACCCACTCCAGCGTAGGAGGGTCTAAACGTTCACCAGCCATAAAGATGGTTTTCAGGTTTGACAGATCATACTGCTTTAAGAACTCGCCTTCCGGATCTTCTTTCTTAATCGCACGGAAAGCCGTTGGCGCCGAGAACAAAGCATCCACTTTATACTCATCACACACACGCCAGAATGCCCCCGGATTCGGAGTTCTGACTGGCTTACCTTCAAACAGAATTGTGGTGCAACCATGAATCAATGGCGCATAAACAATATACGAGTGACCAACTACCCAGCCCACGTCGGATGCCGCCCAGAACACACCACCTTGCGGGATGTTGTAGATTGCGCTCATTGAGTACTTCAGTGCTACCGCATGGCCACCGTTATCACGTACCACCCCTTTCGGTTTGCCCGTCGTGCCTGAGGTATAAAGGATATATAGCGGATCTGTCGCCAGTACTGGTACACAGGCATGTGGAAGTGCTTGGCTGTACTCTTGCTGCCAATCCAGATCTCTCTCTTGGTTTAGCTCGGCTTCGCATTCTGGACGCTGGAAAACAAACACTTTCTCAGGTTTCCAACGGCTGTCCATGATGGCTTTGTCTACTAATGGTTTATACGGAATGATTTTACTGATTTCGATGCCACACGATGCCGTCATAATGACTTTTGGCTCTGCATCTTCAATACGTACCGCCAGCTCATTAGGCGCAAAACCACCAAACACAACTGAGTGAATCGCACCCAAACGTGCACAAGCAAGCATTGCCATTGCCGCTTCTGGGATCATCGGCATGTAAACAACAACTCGGTCGCCTTTTTCAACGCCTTGGGCAGACAGCATACCGGCAATTTTCGCAACTTGATCGCGTAGCTCTCGGTAAGTGTAAGTCTTTTTATTTCCCGTTACTGGTGAGTCATAAATTAGCGCAGTATTATCACCACGTCCTTGTTCGCAATGGTAATCCAGTGCCAACCAAGACGTATTCATCACCCCATCTGAGAACCAACGTTCGATGCCGTTCTCATCAGATTTCAAGATGGTTTTAGGAGATTCAAACCAGTCGATATTCTCCGCTTGAGCGCGCCAAAAACTCTCCGGTTCGTTTTTCGCCCATAAATATTCTTTTTCGTATGAAGACATATTGCTTCCTCCAGTATGTCCTGACATTGCTCTCGTTCTATTCAAAGACCGTTCTTTTCACTCAAAGACATCAGAGGGTACACGCACAAATCCCTCCATTAGTATTCTCGCACTTCGGCTCATGATGGCTTTTTGTACCACCCAGCCCTGTTCAGTTTGCTTCGCTTGTGCTCCAACTTTTAGCGTCCCTGACGGATGACCAAAAGTCACTGACTCTTTTTCGCCTCCACCAGCAGCCAGATTGACTAATGTTCCCGGTACACACGCCGCCGAAGCAATCGCAACGGCTGCGGTTCCCATCATTGCATGGTGAAGTTTGCCCATCGACAACGCCCGTACCAGCACATCAATTTCCGACTCATTTACCGCTTTACCACTTGAGGACTGGTAACTTTTCGGTTTGGATACAAACGCGATTTTTGGTGTGTGCTGGCGTGTCTGAGCTTCTTCAAGTTCAGAAATTAGCCCCATTTTTAATGCGCCATGCGCACGGATAGATTCAAACATCGCCAGCGCTGCATCATCGTTGTTAATTTGATCTTGTAGTTCCGTGCCCTGATAGCCAATCGACTCAGCATCAATGAAGATGGTTGGAATACCCGCGTTAATGAAGGTAGCGTTAAACGTCCCCACATCAGGCACCACCAAATCATCGACTAAGTTGCCAGTTGGGAACATGCTGCCTTCCCCATCTGCCGGGTCAACAAAGTCCACTTGAATCTCAGCGGCCGGGAAAGTCACACCATCAAGTTCAAATTCTCCGGTCTCTTGCACAAATCCGTTCACAATCGGCACATGAACCAAGATAGTTTTGCTGATGTTCACCTGCCAGACACGTACAGTCACAATGCCATTTTCAGGAATACGCTCTTGTGGAATCAGACCAGCATGAATCGCGAAAGGACCGACAGCAGCAGATAAGTTACCGCAGTTCCCACTCCAATCCACAAATGGCTTATCAATCGATACTTGTCCAAACAAGTAGTCAACATCGTGATCGTCACGGCTACTGCGCGAAACAATTACCGTTTTACTGGTACTTGATGTCGCACCGCCCATTCCGTCGATCTGCTTTGCATAAGGATCCGGGCTGCCGATAACACGCAACAATAACTTGTCACGCGCGGCTCCAGCCACTTGCGCTTCTTGAGGCAAATCTTCGAGGTTGAAAAAGACCCCTTTACTCGTGCCGCCACGCATGTACGTCGCAGGCACTTTGATTTGGCTCATTTGATTCGGAGTATTGTTTTCCATAACCACTCCTTATTGCGCTAGGAAATCTTGCGCGAAACGCTGCAGTACACCACCTGCGTTATACACGTGCACTTCGTCAGCGGTATCTAAGCGACAAGTAACAGGAACGTCGACTTTCTCACCGTTGCTACGTGTAATAACCAAGGCTAAATCTGCACCCGGCTTGATTTCACCAACCACGTCATACAGTTCAGTACCATCCAGTTCTAATGTATTGCGGTTAACACCCGGCTTAAATTGCAGTGGTAACACGCCCATGCCAACCAAGTTAGTACGGTGAATACGCTCAAAGCCTTCTGCAACAATGGCTTCTACACCAGCCAGTCGAACGCCTTTTGCTGCCCAGTCACGAGATGAACCCTGACCATAATCTGCACCCGCGACAACAATCAGTGGTTGTTTACGATTCATGTAGGTTTCAATCGCTTCCCACATGCGTACAACCTGACCTTCTGGTTCGATTCGCGCCAGAGAACCCTGAACCACTTCACCGTTCTCTTTCACCATTTCGTTAAATAGTTTCGGGTTAGCAAAGGTCGCACGTTGCGCCGTTAAGTGATCGCCACGGTGAGTCGCATAAGAGTTGAAGTCCTCTTCAGGAACGCCCATTTGGGCAAGGTATTCACCCGCCGCGCTGCTCGCCATGATCGCGTTGGATGGTGATAAGTGGTCTGTTGTGATGTTGTCACCAAGAACCGCTAATGGACGCATGCCAGACAGTGTTCTTTCACCCGCAAGCGCACCTTCCCAGTATGGAGGACGGCGAATGTAGGTACTCATCGGACGCCAGTCATAAAGCGGGTTGGCGCTTTTCTCTGCATCATCGAGCTTAAACATCTGGATATAAACTTGGTTAAACTGCTCTGGCTTAACATGTTTGCCGACAACAGCATCGATCTCTTCATCGCTAGGCCACAAATCATTTAAGTAAATTGGTTTACCGTTTTGGTCAGTGCCAAGTGCATCACGCTCGATATCAAAACGAATCGTACCCGCTAGCGCATAAGCGACAACCAATGGTGGTGAAGCCAAGAAAGCTTGCTTTGCGTAAGGATGAATTCGACCATCAAAGTTACGGTTACCAGACAGTACCGCTGTCGCGTATAAATCGCGATCGATGATCTCTTGTTGAATTTTTGGATCCAACGCACCGCTCATACCGTTACAAGTCGTACATGCGTAACCGACAATACCAAAGCCAAGCTTCTCTAGCTCTGGTAGTAGGCCTGCTTCTTCCAGGTAAAGACGCGCAACTTTAGAACCCGGAGCAAATGATGACTTCACCCAAGGCTTACGCACAAGGCCGAGCTCATTGGCTTTCTTCGCGACGAGGCCAGCAGCAACCACGTTCCTTGGGTTACTGGTGTTCGTACAGGATGTGATAGCAGCGATGATCACCGCGCCATCTGGCAACTCGCCCTCTTTCTCTTCCCATGTACCAGAAATGCCACGTTGTGCCAGCTCAGAAGTAGGCAAACGGCGGTGCGGGTTTGAAGGACCAGCCATGTTACGGCTTACGGATGACAAATCGAACTCAAGTACGCGCTCGTAAACCGCAGTATCAAGATCATCTGCCCAAAGGCCAGTTTGTTTCGCGTATTTCTCAACTAACTCAACTTGCTGTTCATCACGGCCAGTCAGTTTCAAGTAGTTGATAGTCTGCTCATCGATGTAGAACATACCCGCGGTTGCACCGTACTCTGGTGTCATATTGGAGATGGTTGCACGGTCACCAATTGTTAGGTCGCGAGCACCTTCACCAAAGAATTCAAGATAAGAAGAGACAACACGCTCATTACGTAAGAACTCGGTAATCGCCAAAACAATATCCGTTGCGGTAATACCCGGCTGACGTTTACCAGTCAGTTTCACACCCACGATGTCTGGCAGACGCATCATTGACGGGCGGCCAAGCATTACTGTTTCAGCTTCCAGACCACCAACGCCAATTGCGATAACGCCAAGTGCATCAACATGAGGTGTATGACTGTCGGTACCAACACAGGTATCTGGGTAAGCAATGCCCTGCTTCGCCTGTACAACCGGAGACATTTTCTCCAGGTTGATTTGGTGCATGATGCCGTTACCTGCGGGAATTACGCTGACGTTTTCAAAAGCCGTTTTACACCACTCAATAAAGTGGAATCGGTCTTCGTTACGGCGCTCTTCAATCGCGCGGTTTTTCTCGAATGCTTCTGGATCAAAACCTGCGTGTTCTACCGCAAGCGAGTGGTCAACGATAAGCTGGGTTTCAACCACTGGATTCACTTTAGACGGGTCACCGCCCTGATCGGCAATCGCATCACGTAAACCGGCTAAGTCAACAAGCGCTGTCTGACCTAGAATGTCATGACAAACAACACGTGCTGGATACCATGGAAAATCAAGATCACGTTTGCGTTCGATGAGCTGCTTCAGGCTGTCTGTTAATACGCTTGGATCGCAGCGGCGTACGAGCTGTTCGGCAAGAACGCGAGAGGTGTAAGGGAGCGTTTCATAGGCTCCAGGAGAGATAGAGTTTACGGCTTCGCGGGCATCAAAGTAATCAAGTTGAGTCCCCGGAAGCGACTTACGGAATTGGGTATTAATAGTTGTGCTCATGGTTTGCTTCCATTCAATCTGTACATCTTGGCCTTCTCCCCATCACTCTAGAAACGCTACTCTAGCAAAGCAGTTTGGAGAACTTGATTGGAGAACTTTTTGAGATGTAGTCGCTCTAGTAATGTTTGTGACGAGAAGTCCTCCTTCTTCTGCCAAGAGAGAGTGAAAACAGAAGAAGGAGGAGATAAACCAATCAAAGCATGTAATGACTTTGACTGGCTTTCGCGCTAGCGATTCTCAATAGGCACCCACTCTTGATGATCTGGACCTGTGTAATCTGCGCTTGGGCGAATAATGCGGTTGTTCGCGCGTTGCTCGTACACGTGTGCAGCCCAACCAGTTAAACGGCTCATCACGAAAATCGGTGTGAACAGTTTGGTCGGAATGTCCATAAAGTGGTACGCCGATGCATGGAAGAAGTCCGCATTACAGAACAAGCCTTTCTCACGCTTCATCACCGATTCAACACGCTCAGATACTGCGTATAAATGCGTGTCACCCACATGCTTCGACAATTCCTCAGACCAACGTTTGATCAGTGCGTTGCGAGGGTCGCTTTCTCGATAAATCGCATGACCAAAGCCCATGATCTTGTCTTTATTCGCCAGCATTTGCATGATGTTAGCTTCGGCTTCATCCGGCGTCTGCCAGTCTTCAATCATCTCCATCGCTGCTTCGTTTGCACCGCCGTGAAGAGGGCCACGAAGCGTACCGATTGCAGCCGTGATACAAGAATGAATGTCTGACAATGTTGATGCACAAACGCGTGCTGCGAAGGTTGATGCGTTAAACTCATGCTCTGCGTAAAGGATTAATGAACAGTGCATCACTTGCTTGTGTAGCGCTGATGGCTCTTTATCTGTAAGCAATCGCAAGAAATAACCGCCGATGCAGTCTTCGGTTTGATCTTCTGTGTCGATACGAACGCCATCGTGACTAAAACGGTACCAGTAACAGATGATGGCTGGGAACAAGGCTAACATGCGCTCTGTTGCTTGCAGTTGCTCATCAAAGCTCATTTCCTGCTCTAAGTTACCCAATACAGAACAACCTGTACGCATGACGTCCATTGGGTGCGCGCTTGCTGGGATCAGTTCTAAAGCTTGCTTTAACTCGGTCGGCAAACCGCGAAGGCTCAGTAGGTGTGTCTTGTACGCATCAAGTTCTTGTTGGTTCGGCAAGTGACCGCGTAACAGAAGATGTGCAACTTCTTCAAATTGAGCATTATTGGCAAGGTCAGTAATATCGTAACCGCGATAAGTCAGACCGGTCCCCGTTTTACCGACAGTACATAAAGCTGTGCTTCCAGCGCTTTGACCACGCAGGCCAGCGCCACCTAACTCTGCTTTCTTTGCTACAGTTTGAGGCATTGTTTGAACTCCTTTTCTGTCTGGCTTTGCCCTCTTTCGGAGCGTTTTTAGCCAGACGAATTTCACGTTATTGGATTAGATAAATTCCGATTATCTTTTCTTGGGCTTCCGTCTATCTTTTCTTTTCCCCGCTATTTCCCTTCAGAGAATAGCTGGTCAAGTTTGTCTTCGTAGTCGTGGTAGTTCAGGTGTTGATACAACTCTTTGCGTGTTTGCATCGAATCAACCAGCGCTTCCTGATTGCCCACTTCTAGTAAGTGTTTGTAAACCGTTTCTGCAGCTTTGTTCATGGCACGGAACGCACTTAATGGGTAAAGCACCATGTCCACTTTCGCTTTTGCTAATTCGTCACAGCCATACAGTGGTGTTGCGCCGAATTCAGTAATGTTGGCCAGAATAGGAACGTGCTTTCCGGTCGCTTGCTCTAGCGCATTTGAGAACTGGAGGTATTGATCCAACTTGTTCATCGCTTCTGGGAAGATCATGTCTGCGCCAGCTTCCACACACGCAATGGCACGTTCAATCGCGCTGTCCATGCCCTCCACAGCAAGAGCATCTGTGCGTGCCATAATCACGAAACTTTCGTCATTACGCGCATCCACCGCCGCTTTCACGCGGTCAACCATCTCTTGCTGGCTCACAATTGCTTTGTTCGGGCGATGACCACAACGTTTTTGTGCAACTTGGTCTTCCATGTGCACCGCTGCCGCACCCGCCTTTTCCATTTGCTTAATGGTGCGAGCGATGTTGAATGCGCCGCCAAAACCGGTATCGATATCCACCAAAAGAGGCAAATCACAAGCATTGGTAATGCGGTCAACATCGACTAGCACATCATTCAGTGTAGTAATACCCAAATCTGGCAATCCGTAAGAGGCGTTTGCAATACCGCCGCCAGATAAGTAAATCGCTTGATGCCCCAAGTTCTTCGCCATCATGGCGCAGTACGGGTTAATGGTGCCGACAATTTGCAGCGGATTATTTTGTTCTACGGCGAGTCTGAACTTCGCCCCCGGTGTTAAGCTCATGACGAATTCCTTCTAGTCTTTGTCTAAACTTTCTGTATGTATAATTTGCGATTGGATGAGCTTTCGACTTCCTGAGATGTGTCGTCTCATCAACATTTCTGCAAGCTCTTCATCGCGATTGCGAATGGCTTCCAGAATGAATTTATGTTCAGTCAGCGCTTCATTTGGACGAGATTGCGCGCGCGGTGACTGATAGCGGTACATGCGCAGCAAGTGGTAAAGCTCGTCGCACAACAGAGAAATCAGCTTGCTGTTTCGGCTTGCTTGGATGATGCGATAGTGAAAATCAAAATCACCATGCTGATGGAAGTAAGAGGCGCCTTCCACTTGATCAATGTGCTTTGAATGTGTCGACAACAGCATTTCCAAGCTTAATAACTCTTCTTGCGTAATGTGTCGTGCTGCAAGTCGTGCTGCCATGCCTTCCAGAGCTTCGCGCACCGAATACAGTTCAATCAGCTTGGCTGGAGAGAAGGTCGTGACTCTTGCACCAACATGAGGAATACGCTCAATCAATCCAAGCCCTTCCAAACGCATTAATGCTTCGCGTAGCGGACCACGGCTGACTTGGTATTTCCTTGCTAGCTCAGGCTCCGAGATTTTGCTACCCGGTTCCACATCACCATTTACGATCACTTCGATCAATGTTTCTGTCAGCGTTTCGGACTTGGTGTGTTCTTTCTCAGAACCCAGTACTTTGTAACGAGCTTTCAACTCAGAGTTCATATTCAGGCACTCACTTAATCGACATCAAAGTGTCTACAATTTTTTAACCTGAATTTAAAATAGACGATCAAAGTGTCGACAATCAAGTAAATTGTCGACAATTTAGACTAAGGTCGTAGTTTGAAATGGACTAATTTGGGAAGATTTAATGATTTACAGAGGTTTTTTGTAATGGAAAGACACAATTGTCGACAACTACAAACACTCTAATCTATTGATAATTAAAGAAAGACGTATAATTGCTGAGCAAAAAATCGAGAACCGCTACTCTTTTGGCACAAATTGGTCGTAGACTTCCTGTGCTGTCATCTTTTTAGAGTGAGGATTGAGCTCGTAGTAACCCGGCTTTTCATCAGTAAAGATTTCTAGCGTCAACTTAAAATCAGGATTATCGAATAAGCCAGCAGAAAGGATGTATTCGTTGGTTGGCAAGAGATGGTAAAACAAGTTCGTCCCACACTCGCCGCAAAAACCTCGTACTGCCCAGTCTGAAGACTGATAACGTTTTGGCTCTGCACCTTTAAATGTGACTTCTGGGCCACAATGCACGGCATGAAGTGCCCCACTCGACCATTTTCGACACATTGAGCAGTGACACAAGCTCACTTCATTCTTGGGTTCTGCGATAACTTCGATTGCACCGCACAAACATGTTCCTTTCATTCCTCTTTCCTTATTCATTTGTTGTCGCCCTATTATGGCCTACCGATAAGCAAATCCGCGTGACCTATCCCCAGTTTCTCGTCGTGAACTTTATGAACAAAATAGCCGCAATGCTCAATATTCTCTTTATCTCCGTTTTAAAGACAGACATTTAACAGTTAATTAACCTTTACACAAAGTTCAGCCTTAACGCATACACGGCATTAAGACGGAGCAAAATAATAAGGCTCATCAAAAAATAGAGTCGCCAACATAAGGAACGTGAACATGTTAAAGGTAATCAAACCAACGCTCGCCGCTTCAATCATCGCAGCTTCATTCTCATTCAACGCTTTTGCTGCGGATATTGAAAAAATGCACTTTTTGATCCCAGGTGGCGCTGGCGGCGGTTGGGATATGACCGCCCGTGGTACGGGTGATGTGTTAGTAAAATCAGACATCGTAGAAAACGTGTCGTTTCAAAACCTATCAGGTGGCGGCGGCGGTAAAGCGATCGCTCACTTAATTGAAACGGCAGATCGCCAAGAAGACACGCTCATGGTGAACTCAACACCAATCGTTGTGCGTTCTCTTAGCGGTATTTTTCCTCAATCCTTCCGTGACCTAACGCCTGTTGCTGCAACAGTTGCAGATTACGGCGCGATTGTTGCCTCTGCGGACTCGCCATACAACACATGGGAAGATGCTGTAAAAGCGTTTGCAGCCGATCCTCGCAAAGTGAAGATTGCTGGTGGCTCAGCGCGTGGCTCTATGGATCACCTTGTCATAGCGGCGGCATTTAAAGGCGAAGGCTTTGATGCGCGTAAAGTCCGTTACATTGGCTATGATGCGGGCGGCAAAGCAATGGCAGCCCTGCTTTCTGGCGAAACTCAATTGCTTTCAACAGGTTTAGGTGAAGTACTGGAAATGTCCAAATCTGGCCAAGTGAAAGTACTTGCTATCACTGCGCCAAAACGCTTAGAAGCCGCGCCGAACATTCCGACTTTAACTGAATACGGCAACGAAACGGTATTTGCGAACTGGCGTGGATTCTTTGCTGCACCGGGCGTTAGCCAAAAGAAAATCGACGAATGGAATGCCGCATTCACTAAGATGTACAACACTGACGAGTGGCAAGTCGTTCGTGACCGCAATGGTTGGATAGACAACTACAAAGCGGACAAAGCGTTCTTCGCGTTCCTTGAAGATCAAGAGAAGCAAATGGGTGACCTGATGCGTGAGCTAGGCTTCCTGAAATAACCGTTATTCCGGGGCTCCCTCCGATAGCAACTTAGCGTAAAACCTGAGTTGCTATTCGCCCCAACGGCATTTGCACTCTAAGTTTCACCGTATATGGACATTGTCGACACTCGGCATACACACTCCTTTGTTTATTGATTGTTAAGCATATCGACTAGCAGCGAAATGCTTACTTGTTAATGGATTACTTTGCACATTAACGTTCATATACGGTCTTTTTTATTCTTGTTAGGAGTTGAATATGTCTCGTTCAACCAACGTTTTTACCAAAGAATATCTACTCTGTCGCGACCGTGTTGGCGCCATGATTTTCCTACTCTTCTGCCTTTGCTACGGTTATCAAACGTCTCAAATCGCACTGTTTCCGGGCGATGAGTATGAACCGTTTACTGCGCGCACCTTGCCAACCATTCTGACTTATATCGGCATCGGGCTTTCTCTCTTGCTTCTTGTGACTGGCCAACCAGACAAAAAGAGCGGCGCCGTTTTAACCTTCAACTGGAAGCTACTGATCTCGTTCTTAGTGCTGATGGCCCTTTACGGCTTGGGCCTAACCTACTTGGGCTTTGTACTCGCGACAGGTTTCTTTTTGCTTGCGGGTTTCTATCTGCTTGGAGAAAGACGCAAACCCGTTTTGTTTGGCGCCTCTTTCCCATTCGTTATCGCCTTTTATTTATTGCTCACTCAAGGTTTGGATATCTATCTCGAACCGGGTTTGATTTTCACCATCTGGTAGCCAAAGAAAGGACTGAATTATGTTAGATGGAATTCTACAAGGTTTATCCACCGCGGTGATGCCAATGAATATCATGATGGTGATTGTTGGCTGCTTCGTCGGCACATTTATCGGCATGCTGCCGGGTCTTGGCCCTATTTCGGCCATCGCGTTGATGATCCCGATTACTTATGGTTTAGAGCCTTCATCAGGCCTCATCTTGATGGCGGGTGTTTACTACGGCGCAGTATTTGGTGGTTCAACCTCTTCAATTTTGATCAACGCACCGGGTTGTTCTTCAACGGTCGTAACCGCATTTGACGGCTACCCAATGGCGCAAAAAGGTCAAGCGGGTAAAGCGCTAGCATTAGCCGCTTACTCCTCTTTTACTGGCGGCACACTTTCGGCCATCATGCTGCTCGTGGCTGCGCCAGCCTTGGCTAACGTGTCGTTAAGTTTTCAATCTTCTGATTACTTTGCATTGATGTTGCTCGGCTTGTCTGCCGTTGCGGCTTTTGCTGGTAAAGGTCAGGTCATTAAAGCGTGGATGATGACCATTCTTGGCTTGATGCTGTCGACAGTCGGTATCGATAAAGGCGTTGGCGTCGAGCGTTTCACCTTTGGTTTAACCGATTTGATGGACGGTTTTAGCTTCCTTCTTCTTGCAATGGCGACGTTTGCTTTGGGCGAAACCTTAATGGGGATTCTCAAACCTTCAAACGATACTCGTGATGA
Organism: Vibrio sp. zbq_1; assembly: GCF_043102935.1. NCBI lineage: Bacteria > Pseudomonadati > Pseudomonadota > Gammaproteobacteria > Vibrionales > Vibrionaceae > Vibrio > Vibrio sp. zbq_1. The sequence continues at coordinate 171,731 of NZ_JBICJH010000009.1, read as the reverse complement.
AGAGCAAGACAAATTGAGCAACATAGGCTCGATGAAAGTCACCAAAGAGGAAATTAAAGAAGTCGCTCCGGTATCGATCCGCTCTTCTATCCTAGGTTTCTTTACTGGCGTACTTCCGGGCGCAGGCGCAACAATCGCGGCATTCCTAAGTTACGGCTTAGAGCGCAACTTGGCTCCAAAAGAGAAAAAAGAAGAGTTCGGAAAAGGCAGCATTCGTGGTCTAGTTGCGCCAGAATCAGCGAACAATGCCGCATCAAGTGGCTCATTCGTTCCATTGTTAACGCTGGGTATTCCAGGCTCAGGCACCACCGCTATTATGCTTGGCGCGTTAATCGCCTACGGCATTCAACCTGGCCCTCGCCTGTTCGTTGAACACCCGGATGTCTTCTGGTCAGTCATCATCTCAATGTACTTTGGTAACATCGTGCTTGTGATCCTTAACTTGCCGTTGATTCCTTACATCTCGAAACTACTGGCCGTTCCAAGAACAGTGCTTCTGCCGATGATTTTGTTCTTCTCAATTACAGGTGTGTACTTAGTTTCGTTCAATACGATGGATGTGTTCGTGATGCTACTTGTGGCGATGGCTGCCATTGCACTTAGACTGGCAAACTTCCCGCTCGCACCATTGCTGCTTGGCTTCATCCTCGGCGGCTTGATGGAAGAAAACTTGCGCCGAGCGTTGATGATTTCTGACGGTGAGTTGAGCTTCTTGTGGGAGCGTCCGATTACGTTGACGTTTACTGTGCTGGCAGTATTAGTGCTGGGTAGCCCGCTGTTTGTGAAGCTGTTTCAAAAGCTTAAAGCGCAACCTGTAAAAGTTGAGCAATAATCGTCGACTCCTCCTTCTTGATAGCCCCTAAAAGCCACCCTCGCGGTGGCTTTTTCTTTCTTCGATCTTTCTTTGATATAGCTATGATGAATTAATATCACGGCGAAGAAAAAAATTTCGCTAGAAAGAGGTTCACGTTATCAAAACCACAACGGAACTGAACAATTTCGTTTTGGAGCATGTAAAGTAAATCTCATAAAAACGTTAGAACATGCGTTCTCAAAATCTAAGACTCTAATAACCAATAAGAACATAACAAGGATTGTTTATGCTGCTGGAATTGGCTCTGTTGTTTGCTGCAGGCGTGGTAGGTGGAATCATGAATTCGATAGCAGGAGGCGGAAGTTTTATCACCTTCCCCGCCCTGATGGCGGTTGGCGTGCCGCCCATCATGGCTAACGCCACCAACACTTACGCCGCATGCGCGGGATACATAAGCGGTGCCGTGGGTTTTCGTGAAGAAATTTTGAAGAACAAGCAAGAACTGCTATTCACCATCTCGTTCAGCTTAGTCGGTGGCGCAGTTGGCGCGTATCTTCTTCTCAACACGCCAGAATCACTGTTTTTGGAAGCCATTCCTTGGCTACTTTTGTTTGCTACGGTGCTGTTTCTTACAGGTTCTCGGTTAACAATGATCATCAAATCCATCACCAAAGAACATAAACACGCGGGCGTGTTAGGCTTAATCGCATTGAGTTTGTTGTTGGTGGGCGTTTCAGCATACGGCGGATTTTTTAATGCCGGATTAGGTGTGATTGTTCTGAGTTACCTCGTTGTGGCGGGCCATCAAGACATCAACTTGATGAATGGGCTTAAACTTCTGGTTTCAACGTGTGTCTCTCTCATCGCTATCGTCATTTTTGTTGCGAACGGCTCTATCGATTGGAGTAAAGGCAGCGTGGTAATGGTCGGGACATTAGTTGGCGGCTACCTCGCCGCGCGTGTGTCTCGCCAGCTTAATCCGAGCCACGTTAAAGGTTTTGTCGCTCTCTCTTCGATTATCATCACCATTTACTTTTTTATTGACGTTTACGCCTAACCCAAACAGAAAAAGCGCCATCAACTTAATGGCGCTTTTGCGGCTCTCAATAAAGGTTTCTAAAAAGAAGTTTATTAAATAACGTGAAAAAGTGAGTTTAGAAAACCGTTTTAAGACGGAGTACCACTTACTTAATCAACCCAACTTCTTTGTAGTATTTAAGCGCACCGGGATGAAGTGGCGCAGACAAACCATCTTTCACCATTTCTTCTTTCTTCAAATTCGCAAACGCGGGATGAAGACGACGGAAATCATCGAAGTTTTCAAACACGGCCTTCACGACGTTATACACCACATCTTCAGGCACGGCAGTAGATGAAACAAACGTCGCACCAACACCGAATGTCATCACATCATTATCCGAGCCGCGATACATGCCGCCAGGCACGGTAGCAACGCGGTAAAAACTGTTGTCGGCGATAAGCTTATCCACTTTGGGGCCAGCGACTGTCACGATGTTACTGTCGCACGAAGTGGTTGCTTCTTTAATCGCACCACTTGGGTGACCAACGGTGTAAACCATTGCGTCAATTTTATTATCACAAAGTGCTTTCGATTGTTCTGCCGCTTTCAATTCCGAAACCAGTTTGAAGTCATCGTTGCTCCAACCATATTCCTTCATCAACACTTCCATAGTGCCTCGCTGACCAGAGCCAGGATTACCAATGTTGACTCTTTTACCTTTTAAGTCATCAAACGTTTTGATATTTGAATCTTGACGAGCAACCACCGTAAACGGTTCTGGGTGAACAGAAAATACCGCGCGCAGCTCTTTAAACGGACCATTTTCAGCAAACTGGCTGGTGCCGTTATACGCGTGATATTGCCAATCTGATTGCGCAATACCTAAATCTAACTCGCCTGCGCGAATGGTGTTGATGTTGTATATCGAACCGCCCGTACTTTCGACCGAACAACGAATGCCGTGCTCTGCTCGAGATTTATTTACCAAGCGACAGATAGCCCCACCCGTGGGATAGTAAACACCTGTGACACCACCAGTACCTATGGTGACGAAAGTCTCTTCGGCGGCAACTGAATAGCCGGCAGTCAACGCTGCAAGTGACGCAGCTAGCGCGATGTGCTTAAACTTAAACATTGAACGTCCTTTTCCTTTGTTTATGACGGTGTAAGTATAGCAATCGTTAACAATTTGATAACGATTGAGTTCTCATCCTTGAACTTTGCTTCTCACACCCGATTCGAGAATGATTTACAAAACCACATAATAATCTGATATATAAAGAGTGTTTTTTATTCTATCCTTTTAAATACAAAAAAAAGCGTTGTATAAACAACGCTTTGTCAGTACTAAAATGAAACCGCAATTACACTGTCGGGATAGATGCGCGCCACGCTTGGTTCTGACTATCAGAGATAGAACGGAACAGCTCACGCAACTCTTTAAGCAACCCTTCTTGGAAGCCGATGTTCTCATCTGCTTTTTGCTTCGCTGCTTGAGCACGCGTCGCTTGCACTTCATCGTCCTTGCTGCGAGCTTGCGCTTTAGTTTGTTCAACGTTCGATGCTGAGTTTGCCATCTGTCCAAGAGCTTGAAGAATCGCGTTCTTCGCTTGGTTTGAGCTCATCAGTTTATCGAACTTGCGACCGCCGCTAGTCAATTGAGCCGTGGTATCTGCAATGCTGTCTTTCGCTAGCGAATGTGCGCGTTTTACTTGATCTTGTTGAGTTTTTGACAAGTTACCGTTGTTCATCAACTCTTCTACTTGATCGAAGCCCGCCTTCTGCGTTTTCAGCACGTTGTTGCTTACCATCTCGGTCTTAATTTCTTTACCCGCTTTGAAAGAACCAAGCGCACCGATAATTGCTGTAGCACCCGCTAACACACCAGAGACAACCGCCATCGCGATCATCGCGCTAGCAGAGTTGTTCAGCTCTGCCGCTTGGCTTTGCAAACTCGCAACGTTGGCTTCAACCGCAATTTCACGTTGAAGCACTTGCTGTTCACGGCTTAGCTTCGACACTTGGTAAAGCAGCGTCAACAAAGACAGCGATTGAGAAACCGCGTCCGAAGGTGATTTGATCACTTCTTCACCGTTCAGCACTTTCGCGGTAGTGCTCATCAGTAGATCAATCGTTGGTGCAAGCTCACCCATCAGGTTCGCAACCACTTGTGCTTGATTGCTGATCGCAGGAGCTTTCGGCCCATCTAATTGATAGCGACCTGCACCAGAAACGTTTGACTCACCGTTGCTTTTTACTGCACCCGCTTCCAATTTGGTCTCTGGTGTTTTTTCTGCTTTGGTTGTTTTGATAGTGTCGCCCAAACCATACAGTTCACCGCGACCCGTTCCACCAATTTTATCCAACATACTTCCGCTCCTTAAACCGTTGCAGGACGGCTTAACACCGTTTGCATGGTTTCACTTTTCGCTTGAATCATTTGCATGATGATGCTCATCAGCTCTTGGAAATCTTCCATCAACTTGCCAATTTCTTCTTTTAGCTTGTCGATGACTGCCTGGCTCAACGTCATTTTGGCGCGGAGATCCGTGATATCGGCTTGTATTTCCGTGACGTTCGCATTGTTGGCAGCGTGAACGCTGTCCGTTGCGCCCTTACCTATGTTAACCGTAAGGTCGACCGTTTCAGCGCCGTAGCGAATCGCTTTGGCTGTGGTTGTCGCAGCTTTAGAACCCATGTCCGCAACTTTTGCCATATTGGCTGCAGCTTTAGTGGCAATATCTGTCACTTTCTGCGCAATTTTGCTGGCACTTTTCGCGGCAAGTTTCGCGATACCACCAGCCGCCGCGCCACCAAAGGTCACGATTGCACCGATGACAGCGACAGCAATTTCTAATGCCATCACCACTTTGTTCAACACATCGACATTCACACCCGCTTCTTTTAGCGCGTCTTGAACGGCTGGTTCTTGCAGTGCCATGCTTACTGCACCCATGACGCCACCAGCGATCATAAGCGCGCCAGCTGCCGCGCCAACGCCAGTGGCAACCATGATGGCACCTACCACAATGGAGACAACCGCGCTGATCCAACCAAAGATCTTCGCCGCTAAGCCCGATTTCTGAGCCTCTTTCGCAGCGGCTTCTGATTCCTTGATTTTCTCTTGGTTCTCTGCCATTTCTTGTTCATGTTTGGCTTTTGCGACTTTCACTTCCTGAATTTTCAGCTCGTTCTGAGCACTTTTCAGTTTGTCTGTAATCGCCGCAAGCTCCACTTCAAAATCGTCCGCAGAACCTGCGATGATTTTAACTGCGATCGAACCCGTCTGATCAGCAACAGCATGTAGCGCTTTTGCGATGGTATCGACGATCTTTTGCAGCTGAGCCATGGCTTTTAGCGTCAAGTCTGTCACTTTATCGCTCACGGCTGCATTTGGGGCATCTAGCTGAACTTTCACTCTTCCTGTGTTCAGAGTGTCAGCATCTCTACTCTTTACGTTTTCAACCGTTACAGAAGGCGTCGCAGTAGACGCCGTTTTCTGTACGTTCTCTAACGTAGTTTGGCCAGACTCAGGGATGTAAACCTGCGTCTGAGTGCGGTCAAGTGCAATAGAACTCATAGTCTAATTACTCCTTTTGTTTCTCACCGCTTCTAACATGATGCCTGCACGTTGATGCAAGTCTGCATATTGTGATTTACCGGCAGACATCTCCTTCGCGCTGTAAAACCCACTCTCTGCTTCCGTCAGTTGTTCCAATTTCAGGTGACATTCTGCAGAGTGAAAAGGTGGGCGTGGATCGTTAATGTCCACGAGCGCTGCGTAGCTGTAGGCATCAATCGCCTGCAGATACTCACCCAGTTCCTGACGAGCAGCACCAAGGCCAATGAAAAATCGCGCCTGATAATGATCCAGCATGCTAAGCAGTTGGAAAACTTTGGCGGCTTGTCCAATCTTTCCTGATTGGAAGAAGTTGTAGCCGACCGCGTAAATGTGTTCGATGGTATCTGCCGATACATCGTGCAACATTTTCAGCGTGCCTCCCTCTTCCAGAAAAGACAGCAGCTCTTCTGCTTGCATTTGAGATGGATCGGTCGCGTTTGTTTTAGTCATGGTTGGTTATCCTTAAATGGCTCGTAGGATTTCTTGTAAAATACTGTGGTACTTCTGAACAAACTTGTTCATCGCTTCAACGGTCGAATTGTATTGCGAGCTGATATCGTTTAGCTCTGTCGTTTTGATTTGAACTTCGTCGTTGAGTAGTTTGGATTTGTCGCTGACCGAACTGGAAAAGTTGGACAGTTTCTTGGTTTTTTCTTCGTCTTTAAAACTCGCGCCGTCAGCTACCGTTACACCCTGCTTTTTCAGAAAATCCGTGTGTGTAGTAATGCCATTGTCGGTGAGGTATTTATACTCAGGCGAGTTCTGAAAATCGGTAACAGAGTTGTAGTTGAAGTCGCTCGCACTAAAAGCATTGTCATCCGGTTTGTAAGTACCATCGACACTCTGCGTAGAGTGAATTTTCGACTGAACAACACCAAAGATTTTTAGTTGCACGGTTAAATCTTGCAGTGCTTCCTTTTGCTCGTTACGTTTTTCTAAGCGATTTACGCGACGCTCGTTTAATGCAAACAGCACTTGTTCATCAAAACGGTCACCAATACTAGATTCAACGACAGCCAACAAATCGCGAGCCGTCAAAGAGTGTTCAGCTCGAACCTCAAGATCCTTTTTCTCTTGCTCGGTGATGTTGAGTAGACGATCTTTCAACGCACCTAAGTTCTTGCGTAATGTTTCGTAACGTTCGATAAACGAGGCGCCTGTCGACTCACCCTTCAGCATTTTTTCAAACTGGAAACGGATGTCTCGTTCCGTATTGTTTTTTATCAGCTCAACCTGATACGCAGAGATTTGCGTTTTTTGGATATCGGCAATCGCTTTATCGTTGTAAAAAGCATCGATTTCGGTGTGAATAAGACTTACTGCAAAATTCGCAAACAAGCTTGAAAGCGTCAAAGAATCCGAGCTTTTGATGATGGCATCTAACGCTTTTCGTAAATTTTCAGTCCCAGCGGTTTCACCGTAAGCCGCAGTAAACTGACCTTTCACTTGCGTCGCCATTTCGCTTAACACTTCGCTAAGCTGCTGTTTAGAAATGCCTGGCGTCCACGTAATTCTTTTCGCTAATTGGTCCGCGTCATCTTTAGTTAAAGTGATACCTATCTGGTTAAAAGCGTTCTGCAATTGCGTCGAGACGTTCGTAACAAAATTCGCTTCGGTTAGCAGAAAATCAGATGCTTGGAGCTGTGCCAGATTCATCGATGGCAAATGAGCAAACGCATTACGAAGGAACGAAGATGCGCTCTCACGAACCACGCTAGAACTCATTTGACGCGCCAAATCATCAACAAATGAGGCAATATCCCCAGTCGCTGATTTCAGCTCTTCAGCGCTTAACTTTGCAATCTGCTGCGCTTGCGTGCTTTCGGTTCCAAGCTGAAATTGACTCACAAACTGAGTCGGCAATGACGAATCCACTTTGTCCGTAAGCTGGTCGGCAAACCAAGTTTGGAACTGACTTGCCAATGCATTGTTCATCTGCGTCGCAAGTTCGGCGGCGTCCACTTCACCGTTTGAACTCGCGCCCTGTAGCGACCTCATCCAAATAGATGCGCTTTCGCTGAGCGCAGCACCCGAAAATGCGCTGTTTTTCTCTTTCAATTGAGTCAGCGTATCGACGTAAAGTGCGATGCTCTGTTCGTCAGTTTGACCTTTAATTGTTGGCAAATGCGCGATCAGTGAAGCAAGCTGCTGAGTTTCCGCATCACCTAAAATTGGGGTCAATTGCTCTGTTAGGCTTTGTCCAAACGTTGGCAGTGGCGTACTGCTTGCGGCGGCGGTTGCCGCACCAGTTGCTGAGCCCGTTGTTGTCATATTCGTCATATCCAAACCTCTAGATCACCATACCGCGCATCATGGTTGGTCGCTTTCGTCTTTTACCCTGCACGCCTTGCAACTGATGCTGTTGCTGCCTGCGGCGCTGAACTTCTTCGATGAGTTCTTGCTCTGCGTGTTGCATTAACTTCGGCGAGGCGTTTAAACCGCCAAGCAGAACTTCTCCTGCTACGGGGCCAACACCGAGTCCTTCTAATAGCTCACTAAAAATGTCATTTCTTTCATCCGCATTTCGAATGGCTAACTCTGCATTTTCAATAGCTTGGGTAAAGGGTTGCTTCATATTGATTCCTATCTTAAAGCGTGTCTTCTCATTGGCGCTGTCAGTAACAGTCGAGAGTTTTTACATTTTTCTCTTTTTCAGTGGGCGATAGTCTGCAAGCCGCAAAAAATACCAGTCGGCTTGTTGATCGTGGCTAGCGCCACAGGCGCGTAAGTAGAATTGAGCCAAGCGTTGGCTACTCATGTTGCTACCACGCAACACATCAACGTTACCGCGGATAACCCAATCAGAAGGAAAAAGAGGGATGGCGTGCTCAGCCAAAAGAAATAGGCAAGAAAAGGGGTTACTCAACCCCAAATTCGGACTCACACGTTTGAGGAGTACAATAATGATCTCCCCTTGTTCGACACGAAATACCAGCTCCATGCCATCAACTTCAATGCGATAACCAAGTTGAATCGCACTTTTTTGCCAAAAGTATGGCGTCACGTGGATCCCCGTTTGTTCCAACGATTGTACAAGTGCGGCGTTCATTACATCCCTACCCGTCCAAGTGGCTGAATGTTGATCTGCTGAGTGAGTTCTTGAAAAGACAGAACGGGCAAATCGTAATATTCGGATTCAATCAGCTTTCGAACATAACGACGCACATCCATAGAAACCACCAGAACAGGCTTGTTCGGCATGCGGCTTAAATCGCCTACGGTCTGTTTTACGTCGCTAACAAATTGCTGAGTAACCGAAGGATCAAGCGCTAAGTAGCTGCCCGCCGAGGTTTGTCGAATACCGCTGCGAATCGTGTCTTCGAGGCTCTGATCGAGAAGATACGCCGGCAGCATGTTCTGACCGCTCGCGTACTTGTAACAGATGTAACGCTTTAAGCTTGAACGAATGTATTCCGTCAACTGGACGACATCTTTTTCCTTTTGTCCCCACTCGACCATGGCCTCCAAAATGACGCGAAGGTTACGAATCGAAATGTCCTCAGACACCAAACGCTGCAAAATCTCCGTCATTTTTTGTAGCGGGACGATGCGCTGCGCCTCTTTCACCAATTCAGAATAACTGCCTTCCATTTGCTCAAGTAGGTAGCGAGTTTCTTGAATCCCAATGAAGTCTTGCGCGTACTCTTTCAATACGTGTGATAGATGGAACGTCAAAATACGATCTGGTGTAAGGAAGCCGACATGGCTCGCAGTCAACTTCTCTTGATAGCTTTGTGCGACCCAAAGACTCGAGACTCCCGGGAGGAAGTCGTCATCTTGCTCAAACGGCACACCAAGCAACTCAATCTGGTCGCTTCCTTCTGTGACCAGCAATTTGTCTTTCTCAATACGACCACGTGCAACGGGCACTTCTTGCAACTGAATCAAGTATTCGCCGTTTTTCATCCCGTCGTTAAAACGCAGGTGAATTCCCGGAAACGGTACACCAAGATCGAGATACAACGCGCGTCTTACTCTGGCGAGTTCGTCGTTCAGTGCGACGGCTTCTAGGCTTTCTTGTAAGCTTGAATCCAGATCGATAAGCAGTGGTACTGTCATCGCGAACTCTTCTTGCTCACCCAATTTGCCTTTGCTACCACGAGACGGTGTTGGTTTATTGGGTTTCGCGGCAGGAGAGCCCGCTCCCTGCGCGACAAAGCTCGGCAGATCGCTGCTTTCAGATTCGGTTTGTTTTTTCTGTTGATAGAAGAGGTAAAAACCGCCGCCACCGACCACCAAAGCCAGCACTAGGAATGTAATTTTCGGAAAGCCAGGGATCAGAGCGAACAAGACCAGCAGCACACCACCAATCAACAGTGCTCGAGGCTGAGCCGTGACTTGCCCACCAATGTCGGAGCCCAAGTCGGCCGAGTCTTCGTGGGAAACACGCGTAACGATAATACCAGCGGTGATCGCGATAAATAGCGCAGGAATCTGCGATACCAAGCCATCGCCTACGGTCAAAATCGCAAACAGCTCAAGCGCCTCTGACGCGCTCATGCCTTTTTGCGTGACGCCAATGGTGACGCCACCCAAGATGTTCACGATGATGATCACCAAGCCCGCAATGGAGTCGCCTTTTACGAACTTCATTGCACCGTCCATCGAGCCGTACATTTGACTCTCTTTCTCGATCAGTGAACGGCGATGACGTGCCTCGTGAACATCGATAACTCCAGCGCGCATGTCACCGTCGATACTCATCTGTTTGCCCGGCATGGCATCAAGAGAGAATCGAGCACTAACTTCAGCAACACGCTCCGAACCTTTGGTGATCACCATAAACTGTACAATAGTGATGATCAGGAAGACCACGATACCAACGACAAGGTTGCCGCCAACGACGAAGTTACCAAAGGTGTAAACGATTTGACCCGCATCGCCTTGAAGCAGGATCAAACGTGTCGTGGTGATTGACAGCGACAAACGAAATAGCGTCGTGATCAGCAATACTGCCGGAAACGCCGAAAACTCCAGTGGCGTGGTGATGTAAATCGCCAACATCAGCAGCACGACAGCAATACTCATGTTTGCGCCGATCAGCACATCCACTAGTGCGGTTGGCAAAGGCAAAATCATCATAAAGACGATCGCCAGCAACATCACTGCGAGCATGATGTCTTTGCGTTGCCCTACCTTGTTTAGAATATCGATCAACTTATTCATGAGATTCACTATGTAAAGATTGCAGATAGCGTCGATGCGCTTGGCGTGCGCCCTCGACGTCATTTTGTTTCCAGCGCGCTTGGCTCAAGCAAAACCAAATTCCCGCTGCTTGCACAGACTGCGATTGCGACTTCAGTAAGCCTTCACATATCGCAACAGCGCGGGTGTAACGGCCAGTTTGCAAACACGCGACCGCGAGCGTGTGTAATGCATCTTCGCGTTCTGGTTCGAGTTCTAAAACGGCATCCAGTATCGCGATGGCTTGATCGGGTTGTTGGTATTGAACTTGAAGCGCAGCGTGAACCAGCAGCAGCTCAATATCTTTGGTGCTTAGCATGTGGGTTAAACCTGAATAAGAAGATTGAGCGCCATGGTGAGGTAACGCTGGTCCAGTTGTGTGCTTTGTAGGGTTTCGGCGGCTTTAGCAAGGTTCGCTGAGCCAGATTCCTGTGCGAGTTGCTGAACGCGAGCTAAAGTGTTGTCGAATTGCTGGCGGTACTTTTCTGGACGAAGCAATTCACAATGGTTCAGTTTTGGCTTCGCTAACGCCAACAAATATTGATCGGACGGTCTTAGGTCATACAGTTTTTCCAAATGAGTAGCGACGGCTTGCCCATCCGGCAGTAACTGAAATCGTTTGGGGAAATCCGTGTCGACTTCACCATGGGAAACGTGAGTAAAGGCTTCAATGCCGACATTTAACGTACTAACTCGGGTCATCAACTTGCCACTTCATCGTGAAGACGCACTAAAAGCGCGAACGCTTGTTCGAGTGTCGGCAACGTCACTTCATCGCCTTCAATTTTGGCGGAAAACACCAAGGTTTCGTCGTCGAGCAAACCGGTTTTCATTTCAAATGGCCAACCCTGTTCGGCATGGCACAAACGCAGCGCATGCTGAATACGCTCGCCCGACTGATGCCACGACAACGCACGCGCCAACATAAGGAAAAGTCGATCATGATGTTTTTCTATGTGCAATGTGCCGCTTTGCTCAAAGCTCAACTGCACACGTCCTGCGGCAGAAAAATCCACCGCATCTAAACCCATTCCTCGGCAAAACTCATCGACTGATGCATCAATCCAACTCATCGTCCCACGCTTCCTCTTCTTCTAAATCAATGGCTTCGTCTAGCGCCTTTTGTGCGGCTTGTATTAGGTTTTGTCTCTGTTCGTCGTCAGCAAATACATCAACGGGGATGTGTCGTATCAACTTGTGCAGCTCTCGAAAAAAATCGATTTTCTGTTCTATTGCCACCAACTCCATTGATGTTGCGATCTTCCAAATCTCTTCACTGCTGACCCAACGTTGCTCGACCAGAGCAATTACGTCAGCCATCAAATCAGAAGCCTGATAAGCCATGACTCATCCTTTCTGGTTTGAACATTTGAAATAGCCGCGCTACCTGGTCTTGCAAGGTGTTTAACGTTTTGAGTTTTTGCATATCGGACATCAGCAGCTGCAATTTGACGGAGTCAATGTTGCTGCCTTGCACGCTAAGGTCGGCGCTCATGCCTTGCAGCATGAAGTCCACCGCAGTAGAGACTTCTTGCTCACCAAAACGATCGACAACATCCTGATATGCAGAGCCAAGCCCTTGATAGCTGTGCACCGTATCGCGGTAAAAGCCGCGCAATTGATGAAGAGAGCTGAACTCTTGCTCTTTGCTAAACTCATCAGCGAAATGAGAAACACGGATTTCAGTGTCGATCTGCGACCAAGAATCCGGGTTCTGCTCGATTTTCAAGATCGCTTGGTCAATCAGCGCCAATAAGTGCTTGCTTTCCGGATTGGCCGATAAGTATTTCTTCACCGCTTTTAGAGCTAAGTATTGGTGGCTTTTCTCTTCCGAAAACCCGTTCAAATACGCTTGAAGCTGAGCGATGGTCGAAATGTTGCCACCCGCCATTTTGGCCGCAAGATCTTTGATTTTTTGGTTTTTCTCTAGATCAGGTACCTTTCTGAGGTAATCAGAAACCAGCTCATGCGCTTCGTTAACGCGAACGCCACCGTCTTTTATTTTGCGTTTGGTGAGATCTTTTTCTGCTTTTTCGGAGCCAAGTGATGTGAGCTCTTCCATCGCGTCAAAAAGCGATTGAGTGGCGTTGTGCACGCGCACTGTCTCACCTCGATAACTGCCTTTTACGGCACTGTCCGCACGAGACGATTCCAATCCATTTCGGACCGACGCATCAAACTTGGTGTTGGTTGCTATCTGACTATTGATAATGCTCATTCACTTGCACTCCTTTCGTACAATACAAGCGAATTATATGAAGTGCGTTTTTATCAGGCTGTCAAAATCAGACGTGTTTTTTTAGGGCGTTTTCAGTTTTCTAAAAACTCCCGACCAATATTCACTATAAATACCAACCCATCCTTTCTATTCTCCCAGCATCAATCATTGCGCATATTTTTTACATTGAACGATTTCTCATACATCACCGATATTCAGCAATCTGCGATCAAACAAACGCGTTTGATCCAAATTCGCGGACGCGTTACTCAAGTAACCGGCACCATCATCAAGGCTGTGGTGCCGGGCGTACGCGTTGGAGAGTTGTGTGAGCTGCGCAATCCCGACCAAACCTTATCGTTGTTGGCTGAAGTCGTCGGCTTTCAACAACATCACGCGCTGCTTACCCCACTTGGCAACATGTTTGGCATTTCATCCAATACCGAGGTGAGCCCGATGGGAAAAATGCACGAAGTCGGTGTCGGCGATCACTTGCTGGGTAAAATCCTCGACGGACTGGGGCGCCCTTTCGATGGTGCACAAAGCCAAGAGCCAAGTGCTTGGTATCCCGTTTATCGTGATGCCCCGCAACCGATGCAGCGTAAATTGATCGAAAAACCAATTTCTCTTGGCGTTCGCTCCATAGATGGCTTGCTCACTTGTGGTGAAGGCCAACGTATGGGCATTTTCGCTGCGGCTGGCGGCGGTAAAAGTACCTTGCTTGCGAAGCTGATTCGCTCTGCGGACGTGGACGTAACCGTTCTTGCTCTGATTGGCGAACGTGGACGAGAAGTGCGAGAGTTCATCGAACACGACTTGGGCGAAGAAGGTATGGCGCGTTCAGTGCTGGTCGTTGCGACATCCGACAGACCAGCCATGGAGCGCGCAAAAGCAGCGTTCGTTGCGACTTCTATCGCCGAATATTTCCGAGACCAAGGCAAGCGCGTTTTGCTGCTGATGGACTCCGTCACGCGTTTTGCTCGTGCCCAACGTGAAATTGGTCTTGCCGCTGGTGAACCACCAACTCGACGCGGTTATCCGCCTTCTGTTTTTGCCGCGCTGCCAAAACTAATGGAGCGCGCAGGCCAATCGGACAAAGGCTCTATCACTGCCCTTTACACCGTATTGGTCGAAGGTGACGACATGACCGAGCCTGTCGCAGATGAAACGCGATCCATTCTGGATGGACACATTATCCTTTCGCGGAAATTGGCAGCGATGAACCACTACCCGGCCATCGATGTGCTCCGCTCTGCAAGCCGAGTAATGAACCAAATTGTCGAGCCGAATCATCAAGCATCTGCCGCACATCTGCGTGAAATGTTGGCGAAATATGAAGAAGTCGAGCTGCTTATTAAAATCGGCGAGTACCAACATGGCGCTGACCCGCGTGCCGATCTGGCAATCGCGCAAAGTGACGATATTCGCACCTTTTTACGTCAAGGTACCCATGAGCCAAGCGACCTTGAAGGTGCTATCGCTCAACTGAAAGGCATCGCAGGTCAATGATCGAACGATTATTAGAAATTAAGAAAATTCGTGCAGACCGCGCCGATAAAGCCGTTCAACGCCAAGAATACCGAGTTGCCAACGTGGCGGCAGAGCTGCAAAAAGCAGAACGCTCGGTAGCGGACTATCACGTTTGGCGTCAGGAAGAAGAAGAACGCCGCTTCGCGAAAGCCAAACAGCAAACCGTGCTTCTTAAAGAGCTGGAAACGCTAAGACAAGAAATCGCCCTACTTAGAGAACGGGAAGCCGAGCTCAAGCAGCGCGTAGCAGAAGTAAAAGTAACGTTAGAACAAGAGCGCACTCTGCTAAAACAAAAACAACAAGAGGCCCTTCAAGCCCATAAAACCAAAGAAAAATTCGTTCAGTTGCAACAACAAGAAATCGCGGAACAATCGCGCCAACAACAGTACCAAGAAGAACTCGAGCAAGAAGAGTTTCGCACTGTCGATATTATCTAAAGGTTCATCATGCGCATTAAACCAAGTACGGATACCCCAAGTACGCAGCCTCATTCATCACAATCTCCAATGCCGATTGACGATCATGCTATGCTTCAATCGCGTTTTGAGCGTGCGCTCAAGGAAAACCCAGACCAAACCAAACCACAGCCAAATGAAACCAACAATCAAGCGGCTTTAGAAGCTAAAAAACCGTTTACTGAAAATTACTCAGAGCGCTCTCTTGCATCACTGCATTCTACTTCACAGTCAAAAACTTTAACTGACGATCACGTTACGCTTCAATCGCGCTTTAAGCGTGCACTAAATGAAAACCCAGACAAACCACTGCCAAATGAAGCCAACAATCAAGCTGCGTTAGAAGCTAAAAAACCGTTTACTGAAAATTACTCAGAGCGCTCTCTTGCGTCACTGCATTCGACAGGTAGCAACCAGCGTAAGACGGCTGAGAAATCTGCTTTTGCTCAAAATAATGACGTCGTCACAGAAAATATAAACAACGAATCAGATACGTCGTCACCTATCGCTCTGAACACCCAATACAAAACGCCAAGCGATATGGACGCACACATGAAATCTGACATTCGAATTCCTACTACCGGTGATAAGAAACTACCAATGGAGCCTTCGAATAAGCGTGAGAAAAACGCTGACGAGCAAGACGCATTTGAACGCTTGGTCGAAGATCATGATGATTCTAAAACCGAACTTGCGACTGCTAAAACAGCAGAGCCACACGAATCGACACAGTCGCCGAAAGATACTAAGAACATTCCTACTGCAGGAACGAAGCCGAACACAGTGGAAACGGTATCCGACGCTTTAGCGTCAACATTAGCATCAACAACCGTTGCGTCTGCGACTTCTGCGTCACTCGCCTCTCATCCTGTCACTTCAACTGTGCACAAAACTGCAACTAAAACTGAAGTAAACAAGCATGAGGGTGACTCATCACTTGGCTTTAATTCGCGCAATTTGAAAACACCACTCCCGAATGATGAACATCCCAAAGCGAGCAAGGGTGAGCGCACGTTGCTAGATAGAGCCATGTTGGATTCAGAAAAAAGCAGTGACAAGCCGATGCATCAACCAGTCACAACACCGATTACTCAAGGCGATGTGATTTTGAAAGGCATCTCGCCCCCACAACCTACTCAACCAACTCGTGAAGTCAGCCAACTGATTCAGCAATTGGTGGATAAAGTGTACGTGGCGCTACCAACAGCATCGAATGAGAAAGAAGTACGATTGTTTCTGAGCGAGGGCCAACTCAAAGGTGGCGAAATCCACATCAAGTTGGATTCGCAAGGTTATAGCGTGACGATTCGACAAGAGCATGCGCTTTCCATCATCAATCAACAAGCAAGGCAAGATCTGGCAGAACGTTTAAACCGCATGGGCTTTGAACAGCCTTTGCGCGTATCGATCAGCGAGCAGACGTCGCAACACGGTCACACACAGCAAGATCAACAACAATCACGCCAACAACGTAGCGTTTATGAAGAATGGCAACCCGAGGCGGATCAATGAAATTAACCATCCCAACAGTCGATGCCGAGAGCATTGCGCTGACCAATCAGCTCTGCGCTAAACAATGCCACTTTCAAGGACGTGACGAGCACAGCATCTCAATAACCGCATCGCAAAAACCGGAATTTTCTGGCTACCGCTTGACCACTCTGGTTGGTGGACAAACCATTCAAGTCGATTTTTGTTCCGCGCAACTGCAGCAATGGCTTCACTCAACTTTGAATGCGACAGCGTTTGAATCTCTCCCAAACTCGTTGCAGTTAGCTCTGCTCAGTACGCAGATTGAGCCTCATGCTGACGCGTTCAAACGCCTATTTGGTCAGTTACCTATCCTCAGCAAATTACAACCGCTGGAACAAAGCGAAACGCAGCGCAATACCTTAATGCTGACGCTAAACAAACCGAGCGCATCACTTTGTTTGTGGGTAAGTGAAGGTCAAAGCGTTTTAGTTGATGCGCTGCCGCCATGCTCGTCGCAACTGACTCAGCATATTGCCCTTCCTGTCTGGCTAAGCCTTGGCAAAACGCACCTGGACTTAAATCAATTCCATTCGTTAGAGCTTGGAGACGTGATCTTTTTTGACCAATGCTACATCGCCCAGCAACAAGCGATTGTTCAGGTATCCAATAAGAATCTGTGGCGTTGTCAACTTGAAGACAACACCCTCTACATCATTGAGAAAGAAACCGATATGAATGACGTAAACACATCCGAAACACTCACAGACCACCAGCAACTGCCTGTGGAACTCACGTTCGACATCGGCCACCAAACCGTCACGCTGGAGCAACTCAACCAACTGCAACCTGGGTACGTTTTCGAGCTCAACCAACCGGTGTCTAAGCCCGTGACACTGCGCGCGAATGGTAAAATCATTGGTGAATGTGAACTGGTAAACGTCAACGATCATTTAGGTGTACGTGTGCTTGAATTATTCGGCGGCACTCAGGAGCCGGCATGATTCAGTTACCTGATGAGCTAAACCTCATTGTCAGCCTTGCGCTGCTGGCATTGATCCCGTTTATCGCCATGATGGCGACCTCATTTGTGAAACTCGCGGTCGTGTTTTCGCTGCTGCGAAATGCGCTTGGCGTACAACAGATTCCGCCGAATATGGCGCTGTATGGCTTGGCGATCATTTTGTCGATTTTCATCATGGCACCGGTTGGCTTTGAAACGTACGACTACGTAAAACAGCACGACATTTCTTTGGAAGACTCTGCCAGCGTTGAGGGCCTGATTGAAAGTGGTTTACAGCCGTATCGCGAGTTTTTGAAACAGCACATCCGTGAAACCGAAGCGATATTTTTTACCGACGCAGCACGCACGCTGTGGCCGCAAAAATACGTGGACCGTTTGGAATCCGACAGCTTATTGCTGTTGCTGCCTGCATTTACGGTCAGCGAGTTAACGCGGGCTTTTGAAATCGGCTTCCTACTCTACTTGCCGTTTATCGCTATCGATTTGATTGTTTCCAATATTCTGCTCGCCATGGGGATGATGATGGTGTCACCAATGACCATTTCTCTGCCCTTCAAGTTACTGCTTTTCGTTTTGCTTGATGGCTGGACAAAACTCACGCACGGCTTAGTGCTGAGTTACGGTTGATGAAGGAAAGAGAATGAATCCTGCAGAAATCATCCATTTCACAACGCAAGCACTCACTTTGGTTCTGTTCTTGTCGCTACCACCAATTTTGGTCGCAGCATTAGTCGGCACCTTAGTGTCGCTGATCCAAGCACTGACTCAGGTACAAGAGCAAACGTTAGGGTTTGTCGTGAAGCTCATTGCCGTGATCATCACCCTGTTCATCACAACGCAGTGGCTAGGTGCAGAACTGCACGCTTTTGCCTCACTCGCTCTGGATAAAATTCCACAAATACGATGAGTTACGACGATTTACACCAAGCTTTGTTTCTTTATAGCTTGACGCTGCCAAGGCTCATGGCGTGCTTTATCTTTCTGCCTATTTTGAGCAAACAGATGCTTGGCGGTGCAATGATCCGTAACGGCGTACTTTGCTCACTTGCGTTGTTTATTTTTCCCGTCGTAAACGAGCAAGCATTTCCCGCCGAAACTGACGGCCTTTGGTTGATTGTGATTCTAGGTAAAGAAGTCTTGCTGGGTATGCTGATTGGCTTTGTCGCTGCCATTCCTTTTTGGGCGATTGAAGCCACTGGCTTTTTGGTGGATAACCAACGCGGTGCGGCGATGGCGAGCATGTTCAACCCAACACTGGGGTCTCAATCCACCCCAACGGCGGTGTTACTCACCCAAACGTTGATCACCTTGTTCTTCTCTGGCGGTGGCTTTGTTGCATTTATCTACGCTCTGTTTAAAAGCTACACCACTTGGCCAATACTCGGCTTTTTTCCGATGGTCACGGACGCGTGGGTAAGCTTTTTCTATGATCAGTTTCAACAGTTAATGTGGCTTGGTGTCTTAATATCGGCGCCACTTGTGCTCGCGATGTTCTTAGCCGAATTTGGCCTTGCGCTGATCAGCCGCTTTGCGCCACAACTCAACGTTTTCTTCTTGGCGATGCCCATCAAAAGTGCCATCGCGAGTGTGTTATTGATCGTCTATCTCGGATTAATGATGGATCACTTTGAAGCACTATTTTATGGCATCACTCGCTTTGGCGATCAGCTCAACACGATTTGGAAATAAAGGTTAGGATGTTCTATGAGTGGTGAAAAAACCGAACAACCCACCGCCAAAAAGCTCCGCGACGCCCGCAAAAAAGGACAAGTCGCAAAGAGCCAAGAGATCGTCTCTTCGGCGTTAATTCTGGCACTCATCGCCGTGCTGTTCGCCTTTGCCGATTACTACATGT
This sequence comes from Vibrio sp. zbq_1, assembly GCF_043102935.1. Classification (NCBI taxonomy): domain Bacteria; kingdom Pseudomonadati; phylum Pseudomonadota; class Gammaproteobacteria; order Vibrionales; family Vibrionaceae; genus Vibrio; species Vibrio sp. zbq_1. The sequence goes on along the minus strand of NZ_JBICJH010000009.1, from coordinate 152,538 downwards.
CGCACATCTCTGCCCTACTTTTGCTGCCAAGCGAACTCGCATATCAAGGCTTTCAAGACGCATTGATCGATGTTGCCATCGCTATCGCCAAAGAGATGGCCTACCTCCTCGCGCCAATCATTTTGGTCGCAGCGCTTATCGCGATTTTTTCTAACATGGGACAGTTTGGTTTTCTTTTTAGTGGCGAATCCATCAAACCCGACATTAAGAAAATCAACCCTGTCGAGGGCGCAAAGCGCATCTTCTCGCTAAAAAGCGTCATTGAGTTCATCAAGTCGATACTCAAGGTGTCTCTGCTTTCCTGCATCATTTGGGTTACGCTGCGGGGCAACATCAACACCTTAATGCAAATTCCAACTTGTGGATTGGAATGTGTCCCTGCGGTGACGGGAGTTATGATTAAACAATTGATGATCATTTCATCGGTTGGTTTTGTCGTGATCGCTGCGGCAGATTTTGCCTACCAAAAGTTTGACCACACGAAGAAGCTCAAAATGAGCAAGGACGAAGTGAAACGTGAATACAAAGAGATGGAAGGCAGCCCGGAAATCAAAAGTAAACGCCGTCAGCTTCATCAAGAACTTCAAGCTTCTAATCAACGCGAAAACGTTAAGCGCTCCAACGTATTAGTAACTAACCCGACTCACATCGCGGTTGGTCTGTACTACAAAAAAGGCGAAACACCGTTGCCTGTCATCACTTTGATGGAAACCGATGCGATGGCTAAACGCATGATTGCAATTGCGCGAGAAGAAGGCGTTCCCGTAATGCAAAAAGTGCCATTGGCGCGTGCGCTTTATGCCGACGGCAACGTTGACCAATACATCCCAAGCGAGTTAATTGAAGCCACGGCAGAAGTGCTCCGTTGGCTAGCGTCATTGGAATCTGATGGTACTCAAAGATAGCTTTATTCAAAGGGCAAAGTACGTTGCTTTGTCCTCAATAAAACTCAGGTTGATTTAACATTTCTAGCACGGATACGTCTGCAGAAAGCGCGTATGATTTACTTGTAAACCTAAAGCTCAGCGCGCTTTTCAATCAGAAAATCCATAAGGACGCGGATTTTCTTGGGCATGTTTTCACGTGAAGGGATATAGAGATAAAAGCCCGGAAACGGTTTACACCAATCAACAAAAACGCGCTCCAGTTTCCCTTCTTCAAGATACTTCAATACCCATAAATCAATGTGCTTGATAAGTCCCACCCCCTGAATAGCAGCTTGCAACATGCTGTAATCGTCGTTGAACACCGCATTGCCTTTCGGTTCAAATATCACCGTATGTTTATCAACATCAGGAGACGTGAGTGACCAATGGTCGAGTGTGCCACTTGAGGTAAAACGGTACGCGAGGCAGTTGTGATGCTCTAAGTCATTCGGCGTTTCAGGTTTGCCATATCGCTTGAAGTAATCTGGAGAACCGACTATCGCGTTTGTCAAATTTGGAGTGATTGGAATCGCGACCATGTGCTCATCCAAGCTAACACCTAAACGTATTCCTGCATCCATCCCTTCCGCAACAATATTTGTCAGACCGTCATCCATGATCAGCTCTAAACGTATTTTCGGATAACGAGATAAAAACTCCCCCAAGTGCGGTTCGATAAGAAGCCGAGCGGCTGTTCTAGACACGCTAATACGAATGAGCCCCGCAGGCTCGATATGTAAATCATTCAGCGAATTTAGGGCTTGCTCAATATTGCTCAATGATGGATGAAGGGTGTCGAGCAAACGCTGCCCTTCTTCGGTCAGAGACATGTTTCGTGTCGTGCGATTTAGCAGCCTAACTTGAAGTTGTTTTTCTAGCCCTTTGACATGCTGCGACAATGCAGCCCGCGTCACTCCCATTTCGGAGGCGGCTTTCGTAAAACTGCGATGGCGCGCTACATGCGCAAACCACGTTAGTGAAGATATTAGGGAAGGTTCAATAGCCATTTGTTAAGTATAACTTAACAGTCATGTGTGTAAAACGATATTTATCTAATACAGTTCGTTCACTAGTATTAACCCAAGGCTTACGCCCCACGAGACAAAACAGTGAAACGCTACAGGAGAATTTCGTTATGTCTAAAGTTACTTTCAAAAATCTAAATGGTCTGGGTATCTCTATTGCAGCGGTGATTAACGTTCCTAAAAACTTTGATGAATCTAAACCGTATCCTGCCATTGTAGTTTCTCATCCTGGTGGCGGCGTTAAAGAGCAGACAGCGGGAACCTACGCGAAAAAACTATCAGAACATGGCTTCGTGACTATCGCATTCGACGCATCGTTTCAGGGCGAAAGTACAGGTGAGCCTCGCCAACTAGAAAACCCTTACATTCGTACCGAAGATGTAAGTGCCGTTATCGATTATCTCACCACTCTTGACTACGTAGATAACGAACGCATTGGTGCAATGGGGATTTGTGCAGGTGCCGGTTACACCGCGAACGCAGCGATTAATGACCGCCGCATTAAGGCTGTCGGTACCGTCAGCATGGTTAATATCGGTCAAATGTTCCGTAATGGTTGGGATAACAGTGTGAAAGACAGCGACGCCATCCTTTACATCGAGGCGGGGTCACTCGCCAGAACTTCAGACGCGAGCGGCGCTGAGTTTGTCACAATCCCAATGGCGCCGTTAAAAGAAGAAGACGCGCCAAACGAAGAGTTACGCCAAGCGTGGGAGTATTACCACACCGATCGCGCGGCATATTGCACAGCGCCGGGCTTTGCAACCGCACGTAGTTTGAATCAAATCATCACTTACGATGCGTTTTTCAAAGCAGAAGCGTTCTTGACTCAACCATTGCTGACCGTTGTCGGTAGCGAGGCTGGCAGTAAATGGATGAGCGATGACCTAATGGAACGAGCGGCGAGTACGGATAAACACATGTATGTCGTTGACGGCGCAAATCACATGGATCTTTATGATGGTGAAAACCCTATCGCAGAAGCGATTGGCGCTCTAGCGCCGTTTTTCCAACGTACGCTTTAACAGATTGATTTGAGATACCAGATAGTTTGGCTCTGCGATTTCGAGCCAAATTTGAAACTAGGAACAAAGATATGAACACTCAAAAAGTAACATTCAGAAACGCAGATATGGCTTGGGATATCGCGGCACTTATTCTACTACCTGAAGGTTTTGATGAATCCAAACGTTACCCAACCATGATAAGCGTTCACCCATTTGGCAGTTGCAAAGAGCAAACGTCAAGCGCGGTATACGGAAAAGCATTAGCTGAGCTTGGTTACGTTGTGATCGCCTTTGATGCGAGCTTTCAAGGTGAATCTGGAGGGTTACCTCGTTATGTTGAAGACCCAAGCCAACGCGTTGAAGACATCAGTCGCGTTATCGACTACGCAGTAACCCTGCCGTATGTCGATGAAACTCGAATTGGTGGCTTGGGAATTTGCGGTGGCGGGGCTTATGTCATCAGTGCCGCTTTAACAGAAAAACGTTTGAAAGCGGTCGTTGGCATTACGCCAGTCAATGTGGGACGCTTATTCCGTGAAGGATTCAGCTTGTACAACCCAAACGGCACGCTGGAAGCAATGGCGGCACAGCGTACCGCTGAAGCTCGCGGCGGAGAATTACAAGTCAACGAACTTCTTCCACCAAGCCTAGAGTTTGCCAAAGAAAATGGCTTAACTGAGCGCGATGTGTTTGAGGCGACTGACTACTATAAAACGCCTCGCGGACAGACTGAAGGCGGAGCCACGCGCATGTTGTTTTCTCATGCTCAGAAAACCCTAAGTTGGGATGCTTTCGCCTTCACTGAAACCTTATTAACTCAACCAGTGATGACCGTGATTGGTCAAAAAGTGGGAGCGTTTGGCGCTTATCGTGATGGTCAGGAGGTTTATGGTCGAGCTGTCGCATCAAAGAATCGCCAACTAGTTGATCTAGAAAACTGGTCTCACTATGAGTTGTATGACCATCCTCAAGCAGTTGGCATGGCAATGGAGAAAGTCGCGCCCTTCTTGGATAAGCATTTGAAGTAATCTGAAATCAAGAGTGCCACCAAACCGGTCGCACTCTTTCTTCTCTGTTATTCCTATTTCTCAGTTAATAGCCATAGGTCAGTGACTATGTTTCGATGGACGCTCATCGTTCTATTTATATTGTTCGTATTTTTGATGGTGGTTGCTCTCGTCGTTACTCAAATCGAAAACTCGCAATACCGCAAGTACAAACAAAAGCAGGAACATCTGCAGCACTCGTTAACCGGTGAGTCTAAAACCGCAATCGTCGTTTTCTCTCGCTCAGGGAATACCGCCACTCTGTCCGAACATATTGCCAATAAAACAAATGGGCATGTTTATGAAATTTTTGCCAAAAGCTACGCGCTCGGCATTCCAGGATGGATAAGTGCGTTGAAAGATGCCAGAAGTAATGTTGCAGAGATCGTCCCACAGCATATCGACCTCTCCTCTTACGATACGGTTTATCTCGGCTCTCCTATTTGGTTATACAGTCCAGCCCCACCTATTTGGCAATTTGTGAAAGACAACGATTTAACCAACAAACGGGTCATATTGTTTAACTCGTTCAATAGTAAATTTGAACAACACTTTATTGACGAATTTGCTGCATTAGTTGGAGCCAAAGGCGCAACAAGCTTCGAGCATCAATATGTAAAACGAGGAAGAATGGGAGACCAGTTATCTACAGACGAAATGTTAGCCGCGTTTGACCATCTCAACCCCAATCAATAAGTTCACGTTAAACATGGCACTGTTTAAGCGGCAATATAATAGGCAAAAAGGGAGCGAATGCTCCCTTTTCTTTTAAATCCAGCCTTCGGCTAAGTACATTAGTCGTAACTGGCTTGGTGAGCCGAGTTTATCTAATGCATCAAGCTGGGCGTCACTTAGGTTCGGGCTCTTATCGAGATACACACGTCCGTTTGCGGCGTCCAAAGGCAGCTTGTACGTCAACTTCTCGTTGATTTTGTTCGCTTCACCTTTATCCATTGCTCGGACAGCAGGCATCAGCCAATCCCAATCTTCACTTAACAGCTTTTTAAATGCACCGTTCGCCGTAGATTCCGTCTGACTTGGCATGTCTTCATCGCTCAGTTTAAGCAGTGAATCGACATCTGGAACGAGGTGTTCATTCGGGCTTGAGCCAAGCATTTGCTTGAGTGTTAAGCGTGCGGCTTCCATCTCTTGCGCTTCTTTTGGCGCTTGAGGTGAGCTCATTGATGTATCTTCTTTAGGACCAAGATACGCCATCAGTGCGCGAACTGCCGCCGGCTCCTGCATGCTAAAAGTGAAATCGCCCTTCACGTTTGAAATTTCCAAACGTGGCAGCACACCAGACATTGGCCCTTGTTTGAGTTGGTCTTGCACTTCGTTATTTAAGCCATACGCCCCAGCTTGGCCAACAACAAAGCCCCCGCCGCTGATAATGCCAGTGGCTAAAGCAGTTCCAATGGCTTCTTTTGCTATTGGCGTAACCCCTGCCGTCGCCACAGAGCTTACACCAAACGTACCCAAACCGCCTGTCGCCATGCCAAGTGTGGCACCAACTGCGCCCTCAGCGGACAGCATCGCGTGACCAATGGCTAACGTTTGTTGCATTGGCATCGATAAGCGCTGATCTCTTCCCGGCAATTGCGAGATTTGCTCGAGTTGATGATGATACGCTTCGGCATCGCCATTGACGGACGCTTTATGGAGTTCACGCCCTGTGGCGACGAGTAAGCCTACGCCGGGTAACGCCAAATTGATGGCAGCGTTAACACCCGAGCCTTTCAGCTTCTCTTTTCCCATTTCCAACAACTGCGCGCCGAAACCGTCCATTTTCCCAGGATACTGGTTTTCCAAACTGACTTGCATACGCGGATCTTTGCTGATCGAATCAAACGTATTTTTGAGCTGCTGATAGGTGTCACCGTCGACTTTTACTTCATCAAGCAGGCTCACCACTTCCAAGATTTTTCGCTCGGTTAATGGTTCTCCTCGGTAGCCTGACGGACTGACTAATGAATAAGCCAAAAGTGCGGTTTCTGGTTTTTCTTCCTTAAGCAGTGCCTGCTTCAAGTCGAGGTGCGTTTTGATATTTTCTTGGAAGAACTTGGTGTATTTTTTTCTTAATACGCCTTCGCTAACAGAAGCAAACTTGTGGCCTTTATGGAACGTAGATGGCTCTTTGACTTCGCCTCTTTTGCTGATTACTCGGTCATCTTTTTGCGCGGCAATGGCACGAAACTGTTCCAAATCGGGTACTGGGCTTTGACTGATTTTTTGCGTTGTATTCACCATAACTCCCTCCTACACACGCAGTGGTTGAACATGACTTTGTTCATGATTTGAAGTGGCTGAAAGATCTTGATCCAACATGGCAAAACGCGCTTGCCAAAGTTCGGTCTGTTCGATGATTTCGTGGAACCAAACTGTCAGATTGGCTGAGTTAAGATGCTCGGTAGGTTGGCGACCCGCTAAGACAAGTTGTCGACCATTTGGGGCGAGCGATAACGCCAAGTTGCCACTGCCTACTCTTTGGTAATTTGCGCGGGCTAATAGCTCTAAGCCTCTTACGCGCAACTCTCCCGATTTTTCTAAGCCTCCAAACGCAACAGAGAGCATTAAGGCGTCGTCTTCTGTGGCGGTGAAGTACAGCACGAATCGATCATCAACGAGAAGCTGACAACGATTTCCATCTTCTAAAATGAGCGGTGGTAATTCATTTAAACGACAAAACTCATCGAGTAGTGGTTGAATCGTGTTCATAATCTTTCCTCTTGTTTCCGTCACTCTATTGAACACCGATTCCCATTTTGACGATGTCGCTAATGGTTTTATTTTTGTCACTTTCACCGTTTCTTTGTGATGATGGCCTCAGATACAACCTCAATTTAACTATTTGGTTTATAAATAAAAAAGAGCAACACTCTGCTGCTCTTTTCTTACGGGTTCGATTTTCATGTTCGATGTCAAATCAACGTACAAGCCTCGATTAACCAAGTTTGTGGCTATCGAAAATCACTTCTGTTGGGGGGAACATGTTCGATACTGGCGGGCGTTGGGCATCACCGAACATGGTCGCACCAAATGCTGACGCCGCCCAAGGATCGACGATTTTTACGTCTTTATTCCACGTCGATGGGTCTTTAATGTCGCAGCCTTCTTGTCTCCCTACCAATACATAAAGGTGCGTGCCAGAATGGCCTTTTTTAAACGCCACAACTTCTACTTTTGGCTGGTTTTCTGGTGTGCCCGACATGCCTTGAATCATTTCAGCAGCGGCAGCGAAAGCAAATGTGGTACAGCAACCTGCCTTGGCATTTTGTACATACTTAGCAATGTTCTGTAATGTACTTAGCTGCGGAGCATTGCCTCTTTGAGCGGCAGCTTGAACTGCGCTGGCAGACATGGTCGCTCTTTGGTCTTGCGCGATTCGTGCTTGGTTCGCGTAAAGAGCTTTTAGCCTTGGCGCGCCTTTTGTTTCATAAAACGGCGACCCTTTTTGACCAAACGTATTTAAGTCTGTGCATGCAAAATCCCCCAGCTTTTGAAGGTTGTCTTTGTGCTCGTTGATCAGCGCCACGCTGGATGAGGCTTTGCTGGTTTTGGAAGACGAGGTGTCGGTTTGTGCGGCAGGCCAATGCGAACTTGGGCCAGACGACAATCTTTCAAGATTTTTCAAATTGCCGAGCGTCAGTTTATTTTCGCCATTGAGCACGTTTTGTAGCATTTGCTTCGCCACATCTTTTGGAATGCCCTGCTTGGTGAGCAGATTCACCACGATGTCTTTCGCTTTGTTCTGATGGCTAATACGAGCGCTCACGCTTTTGTTTTTTGGCGCCCCTTCTTTTACGAAAATGTCTTTGCCGTTGTGTGCTCGAATCTCTTTATCGTCCGCTTGATTCTGTGTCGCCAAATGTGACGTCAGCTGGCTCAACGACTGCATGTGTGACGTATTGATATTAACCATGTAAAAACCTTAAACTTGAATAAACGGGTGTGAGCCAGTTTGTTGGCTAAAATCGACAACCGTGTTGTTTTGGAACAGTTGCACCCAAGTGTCACTCAACTCATTCAACTGACTGATCACGTTGGCTAATTGGCTGATCTCGGTGTCTGCCGTGATGGCGATTTGAAGCAGAATGTCTTTGGTGGTTGGGTTGATGCAAAACTGCACTCCGCCCGTTTCGCGATACAAAAAGTTGTATTCCAGCAGCACTTGGAGCTTGTCGGCGGTGAGAATATCTTTCTCTACCACTAGGCTTTTTGAAACAAGCACCTCGTTCTTCTCTTGCACAAATTGCACATCGATAGCGTTATCTTCGCTGAAACAGAGCGACCACATTTGATGCTCAAACTCTGTAACACGCTCAAGGTTGAGTGAATCCCCTAGCTCTGCGAGAAGAATATTGATCTTTCCGGTATCCATGTTGTGTCCTGTTAAATTTGATGACGGCTTATTGAAGTAAGCGCATAACAATGAGGGACATTTTAGGGTGAGCTTTGAAGTTGGACTTTATTTAAACGTCCGAATTTTATTGCTATTGGCCGTTTTAAAAGTCGATGAGATTGAATCGCATGAACAGCGGCAACAAAAAGAGCGGCGCTCGCCGCTCTTACTAACATACAAATACCAACACCGAAAATCACTGAGTTATTTCGTGCGCTAAGTTATTTGATACCGTGAAGGCTATTTTCAGCATTCATCGCCAGAGGATTGAACGAGTCATTACGCAGTTCAGCGATGGCATAAAGCATGCGCCCCATGCGTCCGTTGCCATCGGTAAAGCCGTGATAACCAATCACACCAGCAAATAAATGTTTACCGAGGTCTTTGTCCGCAACTGGATTCTCTTTCAAAAAGCCTTCGATGTGTTGCTTCAACATGCCTTCCCCACCAATACTAGATGGTAATGTGCCACCAGAGATATTTGGCCCACGGTAATCGCGTTCTACATTTGGTACCAAACGAGCATGCAACTCTTTTAGGTTGTCCATATTCAGCAAGTCTTTACCGTTGGTCGCGTACTCTTTCAATAATGACGTGATGTTTTCCGCATCGTTCCCTTTTGAGTTTGAAGCGTTGATGATCCAAGCCGCTGCGCGTTCAACATTGTTCGTCACGCCAGCTTTATTGAAAGCGTCTTCAGGAAGACCTTCTGCATACACGCCTTGGTCTAAATCCGTACTTGCGAGCCCTTCAATATGTCGCTGCGCTGCTTTTAGGTGCATCACCTCCATGTCAAAGACAGCTTGCATTTGGTTGATGCGTACTTCTGGATTTTTCTGAGCAGCCGCCACGCCACCACCGTAATCTTTCACCACACGCACCGCGAGCGACTTAACGGCATCATCACCAATCAGCGCTTTGAGTTTCTTGCCAGAATCCGTCTCTAGCATCACTTCTGTCATGGCTCGTTCGGCAAGTTGGCTCAGCTCAGCAGCGTGAGACTTCACCATTTTGCTGTCCAACTTCGCAAACGCATTCAGAACATCTGAAGGCGTTTTGAGGTTCGCGTCTTTAAACAACATCTGACCATGCTCGACAGAAGACGATGTTTGCAAACGCTGAGCTTGTCCCTGTTCGTTGTCAAACACTGCTTTTGTGATCGCTTTTGCCACAGACTGCGTGCTGCCTTCACGAAATAATTTCCCAGTAGCTTCAAAGAAGCGCGCGACTGCACCACTTGTAGGGTTTGCGCGTGTAAACTCTTGAGTAGCAGCATTGATCTTATACTCCTTACCACCAATGCTGAGTTTGCCTTCATTTAGAATCTCATTACGAGCTTGTGGCATCGCCGCTTGCAATGCACTCACATTTCCAAAACTGATCATGATTTACACCCTTAATGTAGAGAATTGGTTAGCATCCATCACTGGCACGCTTGGCTCGTCACTGATTGTTGAGTTTGTCGCGCTTTTTAACCATTCAATGAAATTGCCGAGAGACTCATCTAACATCGCTGCATCCAGCCATTGCTGACTTATATGAACAAAGCCAACAAAACCGACGTCCTCGTCCCAGTAAACAGCTGGAGAGCCTTGAGTGAGCGACGCTTTCATGTATTGCAGCATCACGTCATGTTCTGGTTTGTCGCCAGAAATCAAGCCAATGAGCGTCAGGCGATCATCCTCAGCACGCACAGTGATTGCCGTGTATTGGTCAATCAAAAGATGACAGCAATCGTCGCCATCAAAAACCAGTTGTTCTATTTGGCAACGGTGAGCAAAATCCGTCATCAAAGCGGTAATAAATCCATTAGCCATTTGAATGAATAATCCTATAGTGCTTGTTACGAATTCGGCGGACGAGTCGTGAAAACAGAGTGACTCAGGCCGTTTTGATGCTGTTATTTTTCATCATTCGGCGCGATTAATATGCTAAAGATGGTCGGATTTTTTTCGTTTTAAGACGTTTGAAAACAACAAAGCTCAGCAATGTGCTGAGCTTTGTGTTCGATTGATTTGGCGGTGACGCTCTACTCTGGTGACGTCATTTTCCGCTCACTGAGTTGTTTCACCATCGCTTGCTTTAACGCCTGAATCTGTCCATCGATACTGGCGTCAATAATGCCGACTTCGGTTTCCAGTATGCAGCCACCGTTTTTGAGGCGCGCATCGGCAACCACATCGACATAACCCACTTCAGGAAAATCACTCAAAACGCCAGCAACTTTCTCTCTTACGTCAACCACTTGCTCAGGATGAACGTGTAAGATCACTTGCTTTTGATTACTCACCAATTGCAGCGCTTCTCTGACCACGCTGATCGTGGTGTCAACGTCATCAAATGTGTCGATGATTTTACGCACCGCGTCTAAGACGACGTTCGTCATTTTGTGCTCAACTTGCAGGTAATATTCATTGCAGCGAGCCAAAGTAGCGGCCATCGCTTGCGCATTTTCTATTTTCGCCTGCTCCAAACCATCTTGATAGCCGCGCTGCTTTTCGGTTTCATACGCTTGCTGCGCTTTAGCAATGATGCTGTCGGCTTTCGAATTCGCCGCTTCAACCAAATGTTGCGAATCGAGATAACTAACGTAATCCTTGGCTTTGAGCACCTTTAAACCTGGCGCTAACTGCAAGTTGTCGGTTTTTATTTCAACAAATGAAACCATTGGGGAATAACCTGTTTTGCGATTTTTTTGGTGAGTCGGTACGCGAGATCACGCTGCTCTTCAACGAGCCAAGAGGTGTTTTCTTTCACTTGGCTAAGTGATTGATCGAGCTTGAACTGCCAACGGAGCAAAATATCGTGAGAAGAGCTCGCTAAGATGAACTTCATCCATGCGTAGCCCTGTTTGAGCATGTGACGTTCAACTTCGTCTTCTTTCATCATGTCTGGTAGCGCTTTTTGCCAACCTTTCGGCCATTGTGACAACAACATCGGCCCTTGCTGAATAAGAAAACGGGCGATATCCAAACCAAACACGTTGTTCAAACACTGCTTGGGCTTTTTAAGTACCACTTGGCGCATCGCAAAACTGTGCAACGCCCCGCCAATGGTGAGCATTAACGTACTGAGCGCATCAGGAGGAAGCAGAGCCAAGCTATGGTGTGGCTTGTTAAAAGCCGTTTCTGGAACAGGCGCAAGCGCCCACTCTTCTAAACACCAAAGGTTGAAGTTTGGGTTATCTCGCCAGCCATCCAGATTAAGAAGCCAAGGCTGCTTTGGCACGATCCAGTTTTGCTCTAGGTACTGGCATGGGCAGTAGTTGAACTGATGCAGTACCTGAGCCATCGGTGTTTCAGGTTTAACCACGCTTTGCGCTCCTGCGGCACCACGTGAACGTCGCGACATTCGAGCCTATCAATAGCAGTACCATAAACACTAAAATCCCGATGAGATGGTTCGCCGTTTCTTTGGTAACTTGCACCGACAAAATACTTTTAAATTGGTTGCTTTGAGTCGTCACTCGCACCTCCGAAGATGGCACCATCACGACACTAATGCGGTCGTAATTCAGCCCTTCAATACTGTTGTTCACCAACAATTTGATTTGAGGCACGTAAGAGTCCAATGCCACATCGGCAGCATGTTTAATAAACACCGATGCCGAAGCAGGAGTCGGACGCTCGCCTGGGCGAAGATCTTGATCTTCGAGTACCACGTGGACTCGCGCCACCAGCACACCATCAATTTGCGATAGCGTTGATGACAACTCTTGCGATTTTGCGTAAACCAAACGCGCTCTTTCCGCCAATGGCGAGGAGATTAAATCGTCTTTTGGAAACACTTCTTTTAACGTCGAGAACTGCTCTCGTGGGTAGCCTTTGCGTTTTAATGCATCAACGGCGAACGCGATTTGCGAGCTATCGACCATCAATTTTACTTTGTTGTCTTTGTCCGGTTCTTTGGTCGCCACCACGCCTTCCGATAACAAGATCGACAGCATTTCGTTGCCCTCTTTTTGGCTCACATTGGTGTAAAGCTCGGTTTGGCAACCCACCAAAAACAGCGCCAATACAAGGCAAAGCGCGCGCATTTTATTCTTCATCATTACTGCGCCTTCAAAAGCGTTTCGACATTCTGTGTGGTTTTACCCACGGTTTTCGCGATCAACTCTTCTTGAAACGTGATTCGCGTTAACGCCCACTGCATTTGCAACAGTTGCGCAGGATCGTCACCGACCATTTTCATGCTGTCTTGCAGACTGCTTTTCGCGTTGTCGATGGTATTCTTTAGCTCGCTGATGTTTTCTAGCAAACCGCCTTCTAAACCGTTGTTCCCCTCCGGAATAGACATGGCTTGTTCAAAACGCTCACTCAGCCCGTCTTCGACTTGAGCATCTTGCAACTTCTCAAGGTTGGTTTGCATCACCTCGGTGTACTGTGTATTGATCATGTGTACTCCTACGACAAATCTAACTTATGGCTGTGAGTCATGATGTTCTTCACCATCGCGTTTTTTTGGATAACAAAACTCAGCTCTTCACGTACTAAATCGACTGTTGATGTCATCTCTGGCAAAGACTTTAGCTCTGCCCAACAATGCCAAAGCGCTTGTTCTTTCTGAGCGCCAAGTGGGAAGCTTTGCGCAAGCATCGCTTTTAATGCTGCTCTGTCTGTTGGCGGCTCAGCCATTAACTGGCCAGCAAAATCTCCGAGCAACTCTTGTTTCAGAACGCTCAATAATTCCGGAACGGCATCATCCGTTCCTTTGGCACTTTTCGCCTGATGAAAGGCGTACCACAGCGCTTCTTTTTGTGTTTGAGGATCAGAAAAAACGTCCTTTAACGAAGAAAGCACGCTTTGTTTAGAGACAGTCTCTGCTTCCTTGATCGACGCATACCAATCTTTAATTGCGTTGAGTTTCTCTTCTACTTTTGTCAGCGTGTCTTTGGGAGCTGAGCGAGAAACTTCGGCCGTGGTTTCTCGCGTCATAAGCTCGCTCATTCGCTTCGCATCGTCGCGTTCATAGTGACGAACCTCGGTTGAATGAGCGGGCGTTTGTCCGACAAAGCTAGGGTCGACTCTCATCCAAGATTCCTAATGTCTTGGGTGAAGCTCGCCGCAAAAGCTTGGCTTTCTTCGCTGCCTTGAGCTGCCAGTTCCATCCAACGTTCAGCTTGGCTTAGTAACCCTGCTTTTGCTGCCGCTAGTGCCGCCAAACTGATTAGGTCAGGATACGCGGTGCAAAGTGGCTCAAGTAATCGATGTGCCTCTTCGTACGCGCCTTTATTCATCAGGCTCATCGCGCGAATCATTACTACGACTTCTTCAGAGTTCGAGGTCTCCTCAAGGCAATCAGCAATCGTATTGGCCTCTTGATGACGATGCATCCCCGTCGCCATCAAAGCAATTTCAGCCAACAGCTGGCGTAATTCTCGTTCCATGCATTACACCTTCTGCAGGATCGACTGCATCACATCTTTGATCGCACGAGTGGTGGTTGCGTTGATGTTGTATACCACCGACCATTTGTTGATAGCGTGCTGAAGTTCAGCCAGCTTAGATGGATCGTCCGCGTTGCTTTCTAAATTTTTAATTGCATCGGTGACGGATTTGTTCGCGTCTTTCGCTTGTTGCTCAAGTTTCGTTTTAACGTCATCGAGGTTTACACTGTTGGTCGCATCGTAAAATGACATAGGATTTCCCTTTATTTTTGGTTAGCTTCGTATGTTTCAATCACAACCTGTGCCGCTGTGTATGCTTCATACTGTTTTAGTAGCAATTGATACTGCTGCGGAGGACATCCCAAGTCCAACTGACGCTTTACCGCTGCCTGTGCTTGTAAGAGCTTGCTCTTAATGTTTTGCACTTCAATGCCACTTAGGTCGTTATTTAGAATCTGTTCAAGATTTGTCATGGTTTTTCTCGCCTTCGTATCCAAGTTCAATAGTGATAACGCGCCCGCCTTTCACCAGCTCAATCCCTGCTGGTGTTACGCTGGATATGCGATAACCCTGCGGAGTGCGAGCCCCTACCATGTAGCGAACGTTATCGGTAAGAATGACGTATGGCACTTGGCCAAAATTAACGCTACGAAACGGGAAGTCGATGTCCGTGCCTTTGCTGACTTTGGGAATTGATTTCAAAACCAGATACGGCTTTTCACCATACTGCTCACGAAAATCCCGAGTCACGCCGTAAAAGCGTGTGGTTTCGATGTCGTCTAATTCACCACGTACTTCAATGCGGTCACCACTTGTCACTAATTGAACTTTTTTAAGCAGCTCCGCGTTGGTGAGCAGCTCTTTTAGTGTGTCCATGTACGCGCCTGCACGCTGCAGTTCGACTTTCCAAGCGACCAAACCGGGTACATCGCGTTCTAAAATTTGTTCGACTTGGTTCCATTTGCTGGCGTCATCGATGTAGCCCGTCAGCAGCAACGTGCCAGTTTCATCCCCGTTCTCGACTTTCACTTGGTGATAGCCAAGGTTACGAAGAATGAAGCGCACGCCTCGGCGGATTTCTTCCATCGTTCTTAGGTCACTTTTGTAGTTAATACCCAGAACATCGATTCTTCCCAGCAGTTGCAGTTTCTGCGTTCTGTCTTCGACATAACCTTCTAAAACTGCTTGATGAGCAGTAGCGTTCCACTCCACACGCACATCATTGAGCCCAAGCTCATTTAAAATATTGCGTACCAACACAATCGGTTCGGCTTCTGCCACAACTTCACTGTCATTGCCATTGGCTTGGCTGTACCACATGCCAGCGAATATCGCGCTTGGTATCGCGCTGCACAGCACGGCTATCAGTGCGGTTCTTTTCCAGCTTGTGCTTTGCGCAGTAACGACTGGTGCATCTTGTTTGGTTTGAGCATCCGTAACGTTGGTGACGATCAGCTCGTCTTCAACGTAACCCAGTGCAAATTTCACCACGCCAACAGAGATCACCGCGTGGCGCTCTAGCTCGATGCCCGATTCACCAACCGCTCGGTTTTCACCGTTGATGGTTACGTCCTGACATCCACGCAACATCACCGATTCACTGTCACACACTAAAGTGAAGTGATTGGCTTCTACGCCAGCATCCGATAACACAAGGTCTGCGATAAAGTCGTCGCTACCTAAAACCAATGCGCCTTCTGGCAGTGTGACTTCAACCCCAGAATGCACGCCGGATAAAATACGAATTTTCCATTGCTGCATTTCGGTTATGGCTCCTCTGAAGGGCGAACACATTCGGCCTGTGAAAGGTTACATTCCGCCACTTTGACTCGCCAGCCTACTTGCCCTGACGGCAATTGACATTGAGTTAGCAGCGAGGACTTTTGCTGTGACAGTAAGTCTTGTTGGTAACGTTCTGCCTGCGTTTTTGACGTACAGCTGAATACTTCAACAACCGATTTAAATTCTGCGCTGTTGTTCGAAATGTTGTTGAGCTGGCCAATACTCGGGCGCAAATCATGCTCGTTACCTATCAACACGCTGTCGCCAATGCCATCAACCACGATTCTCGGCTCGATAATGAACATGCGAACTGTGCGGCGCGTTGTGTTGGTATTACTGCGGAACAAAGCACCTAGGTACGGAATGTCGCCCAACAGCGGGACTTTACGTAGCTGATGGCTAACTTCGTCTCGGTATACGCCACCAATGAGTAAGCTTTGCCCTTGTTTTACCGTCGCTAACGTACTGATTTCGGTTTTACGTACCGATGGGAGATCATCCACACCACCATCTGGGATCTTTGCGCCATCTTCTAAATGAAGGCTCAAGTTGATCTCTGGTCGCGTCGCGAATCTGTCGCCGACGATACGAGGCACAATGCGCAACAAGGTGCCATACGTCACTTCTTCCAAAGCCGCCGTCTCTTTGCCAACCAATTTGACGTAAAACGTGCTGCTGTTGTTTAGCACCGCTTCGACGTTTTCTTGCGTGAGCAGCGTTGGTCTGGAAACGACTTGAGCACTGCCTTTCGATTCCAATAAACGAATTTGTGCCAACAAGTAGTTCAAGTTGGTCGAATCCAACAAGGACTTGAAACTCTGACCACTGCCCAATGTGACATCACCGTTATCAACGTCGCCGGTTGTTTTGATGTCGACAATGCGGTTGTTTCCAACCGATACACCCGCGCGCCAATCCACACCGAGCTGACGTAAATCGTTTGCGCTGATGTCCACAATAGATAACGCAACCTCGATACGAGATTGTGGCTGATCGAGTTGAGCGACCAGCTTGCGATATAACGGCAGTCTTGCTTGGGTATCGCGAACGATGATCGCATTCAGCCCCGGCTCCGCTTCTACGGTTGCACCGCCGTGCACAGACGCAGTTTTGCCGCGAGGTTTCGCTGCTTCTGCGGGTAATCCATTTACAGACGATGTTTGTACAGACGCAGAATCCGTAATTTGAGTTTGAACACCGCCAACCACACGGCTCAATACCGAAGCAATCCCCGGAACGGTAATGCTTTGGTCGCGATACGAGATACTTCTGTCCGTTGCTGAGGCATATTTAAGCGGAATGAGTTCCACAAATAGCTCATCCGTCGAGTTGGACTTTTGCAGCAATCGGCTCTCTAACGCTTCTGCGGTTTGCACCACCAACTCAACGTAACGTGGCGGCCCAGCTAGATAGACCAGCCCTTTATTTTCGGCAGCGCGCCAACCATAACGAGCATCCCAAACACCGGTAGAAATCAAGGTACTGCGAAGCTCGCGTGCGGTAAGCAGTTCCAATTGCAGCAACCGGGAGCGCGTTTCTGTCGCTTTGTAAACGTGCAGAACTGCGCCATCGAAGTACCACATCAAGTTATAAACTTGCGCTAGGTAGTCGAGAAACTCCGCTGGATCTTCTGGCGTGAATCGACCACTCACTCGGTCATTCACTTTGTCGCTCACCGACACCGATACTCGGTAGTTGGCACCAAAGTTGTTAAGCAGATCTTTCAACGAATCATTATCGGCATAGTAACGAAACGGTTGTTCTGGCCAATTGAGCTCTGTCGCTTGTACAGAAAACATCGGAACGACACACAGCGCGCACAATGTCATTTTGGCGGCAATGCGCCCTATTTTTGGCATGAGAGTTCGCATTACGGTAACCACACATGATGACTGATGGTGTGATTAACACGCTCGTGTTCAAGCAATTCCATGTAGCGTTCACACCCGTTGGCATGTTGCGCAAGAAGTTCTGCAAACTGCTCATTTGAAGTGTTTTCTATCATCGCTTTGCCTTGCAAAATCAATTGTTGATCAGCGTTTGTGGTGAGTACGCTTGGCGTATCTCGAAGCGTTTTTAGTGATAGCTGCATACAACGTTTTAATGCTTGTTCTTGTTGGTAATTGAGATGTTCATTGAATCGAAGTGGTAAGGCAGTTTCCCATAAGATCCATGATGAGTGCTGTTTGATTGTCAGTGTTAACTGGTCTACTTCGATGGTGTAAGCGCCATTTTCTCCGGCAATAAAAGGCCCTATCCCTAGCGTTTCCGCTAGAGATTTCATCATTTTATCTAACATATACTGCCCTATTTAAATCTGGCTGAGATGGTTACAAGCCTGACCGCATTGGCCACTTTGAATATCAAAATAGTAGTGATCAACATCGCCAACGATCTGCATGTCTTTAAACCATTGCCACACTTTAGCAACGGCATTGAGGTCGTTATAAACCACGTCACATGCATCCCAGACTTCATTGAGATCCGGTGCTTGTAAACGAGCCTCAGAGCACCACGTTTTCCAATCAGAGATGAACATATCCGTCGTTGAAGTGTAGTCCGCCAGTTCTTTCAAGTTGCTTAACGACGGTTGCCACTTATCGACCAACGCTTTATGAGATTCAATTACTTGTGACTGCTGCTCGTTCAGTGTATTTAGCTGCGCTTTTAACTGCGTTTGCTGGCTCTCAATCAACGCAAGTTGTTGTTCAACAAAAATCGCGCTGGTGTCTTCACCCGATAACTTCGACCAGTACTCTTTTTGAATATCCAGCTGATTCATCAGTTGCTCCACTTTGACCGAGGCGTGCAACGCACTTTGGTCGGTTTGTCGATGAATCCATTCGGTCAACGCCAAGTAACAACAAAGGATCAGCGTTTTTGGCGTGGCCAAGTTAAAGCGAAAGCCCAATCGAGAGTTTATGTATTCGAGCCTCTGCTCAAAGGTCGCCACTCGTTGACTGTCACTTAACTGAGCGCCAATTTCTAAAAACAGACGCATGGCAAAACGGTCAATCGATGTGCCCAATCTCAAATACGTTTTCACCAATTGGCTGGCGCACAAACTGTCCACCACACTTCTGTCCAACAAGCGTTGCAACAACGATAACTGGTCGTCATTCAGCACACCTTCACTCAACAGCTGTCGGTGATTCACGTGGACAACATTGAGATCCTGTGATGGCTGAGACGCACTCTCGTATCGTGCTCCTCTTTGCAAAACAGTGACTTTCCTTTGCGTCACAATGCTGTCAGGAAAAAGCGAACGGCGTCGCCAATGCTGCTTTTTCATTTGTGTTCTTCTCCGCATCCCTTTCGAACACTCCAGAATGAAAGGGATGTAATAAATTTGAATTATTCGTTCTTACGCTGAACATAATAGAATTTTATGTCCGTCGGTGACTTTCAAAATTAGTCAGAAAATTTTAGTCATAAGTCATTTCAATTAGCGATGGCGACTTGCTCATCACCGGAACGGACCTTACTTGGCGTAGTGCCAAAGCGACGTCGATAACTTTGAGTAAAGTAAGATTGGCTGGAAAATCCCGCTTCCATTGCCACGTCGACAATGCTCATTTTGCTCGTCAGCAAAAGCTTGTGTGCGTGCAATAAGCGACGCTCACTGATCCAAGCTCTTGGAGAGATGCCATAGTGCTCATTAAAAAGCTCTTTAAAGGTTGTGAGACTGGCACCAAATTCTTGAGCATAATCCGTCAATTTCCACTCTTTCAAATAGTGCTGCTCCATAAAGCGGCGTAAGCGGTCTGAGGTTCGGTTAGTTTGCTGCGATAGCAAAGCATAGAGGACTTCACCCCCTTGACTGTGCAGCAATAGAATCAGCATTTCTTCGTACTTCAAACGCATGATGGCGTCTGGGTACGACTGCTCCTCCAGCGTTTTCATGCCGGAAAGCACTTGCTCAATGAGAATGTTCAAACCAAAAGAAAACAAACCCGAGTTGAGTTTGTCCACTTTTGGCAACGTCATGAGAAGATCGCTGTGTTTTTGCAGTAATTGGCTTACTAGCTCATTGTCGAATTCAATGATTGATGAGTGATAATTCCCACCCTGCGGTGAGTACTCTAACAAGTAGTCACCTTGAGAGAGAAATACCCCACTCCCGGCAACGACATCTATGGTGCAATCGCCAGTTTGAACTCGTAATTGACCATTGTGAACGACAACAATATGAGATTGGTCTGAGTGAAATACTTCGTCATGTTTTTCGTAGTGAGAAAAACTGCGAATTTTTCGCAAGCTAGAGCCGACCGTTTCTGTGTTTAGTTGGCCTGACACATCCATTTTCTACCCTTCATAATTTTTAATTTCTCTCGTGTGTAAAAGAGAAACTGTCAAAGCACTACTTTGTTTGTTGTTATTTCCTAAGCAGTACAATTTCAATTAAAGAAGCAAAGAAAAGAGCATAGAAGTTCATATCACTTACCATACCCCCCGAAATAAATAGCGAATAGCTTAGAAACCGCCATTCCTTCGAGGAATTAAGCGGCCTAAGCTCAAATAGAGGCTTCTGAATGAGTAGTTTTTTTATTTTCAGATAGCGCTTTTACTTTCTTATAAGTCTATTTTTTATTAAATAACGTTATGCTATTTAAACTCTGACTTTGTTTTTATATTAGAATAAATTAAATTACTAATATGATAATGAAAATTAGGAAAACCACATTTCCAAAACCTTCAAATTGTTTGTTTTTTAATCCAAAACGCCAAGCCAACGTGTTCAAGGCGTAGGATATAATCATAAATCACACGCTTGTGGCAATAGTTATTAATATAATTTCCAACTGTCCCGATGACTCATTTTTCGCAATTTTATTTATAAAAACGCTCAACAATTCTTTCACATTGAATTGGCTATTTCTATTCACATTTAATAAATTAGATAGCGCTAATAAAATGTAACCGATTACTTTTTTGTTTCTATTTCTATAGGAAAAAGTCTTAAATCCACTTTCTGACTTCCCTCTCTGAATATATATTTCTGCTCATTTTGGGCGATAATTTGACCTTGAGAATAGAGTTTCCCTATCACTTTCATTTCTCCTTTCCCAGCTTGAATTGGCGCAATAAGAAAAGAATATTGAACTGGTAACTGAACACCTTGATATTGCTGAGAAGCAACAGTAAAGCATTGATTTTCAAAAGCCTGACACATCTCCACCTCTATATAGGTCGAAACTGGAGGATGGTATCCTTCGACAGAAATCCACCCATAAACATTCGCTTGGCTCTGAACGGAAAATGGCTGTGCAGTCCCCACGGATTGAGCGCATCCAGTCAATAACATTAAACCGATAAGACCGGCCCACTTACTGCTTTTCATTTAGGCTCCCATAAATTATTTTTATCGTCTTATTATGATTTATTTTTACACAACTTCTTATGTGTACGTTTAAATTTTCGGCTTATATTTATTCTACAGATGGACAGCAATAACGCTCCACGTACAACACGTAATTAACATAGTATTTAATTTTTAAGATAACACAATTCTAATTCTTCATCGCTTGTCGATATAAACCAAAATTTCACCATAATAGAATTTAATAACCGTTAATCTTTATATGCACCAGCACTCACTTGTAAGATTAGAAGCAAGGTGTCAATTCTGGGTTTCCGGCCAAAATATAATAACTAACAACCAAAATTGATAAACACGTCCCACGATATCGAATATGTTTCCCGATAAAATTCTCAAAAGGACTGTTTCTATGTCAGCACGCCAAACTATCGATGAGGTTTTACAGAAGTTTGCTCATCAAATAGGCTTGCCTGAACTGCATTTGACGGACAATGAACTAAGCTTAGCTTTTGATGATCACTTGAAGGTTCATTTCATCTTTCATCCAGAAACGAATACGCTGCAACTGGAAGCGGAAATTGTTGGATTACAAATTGTCAATTCTGATCTTTATCGTTCTTTTTTGGCGTTCAATTACCATTGGCCAGAACACCAATTATTTTTCAGTTTAGATAATCATAGGCACGTACTGTGTTTGAATAAACTGATTGGCATCGAGCAATTGGATTATGAATATTTTGAAAATGCGTTGGCGGAATTGTTGACGCAAAGCGAGTCATGGGAATCGTTGCTATCTGCTCACGTAGTGGCCGAAGAGACGCCTGCTATGCCTCAAAGTTTAGATCTGAGAGTTTAGGTGTCTTATGTCTAATGACATCCAATCTGCACGCAACAGCCAACCCATTCACGGATTGGAGCAAGTAGAGCGACGTGAACTTGTGCCACAAGGAACGTTTCAAGGTCGCAAAGTGACCCTTCTCTCTTCATCAGAAAACAAACAGGCACGCATGAGCTCAAAGCGAGAACTGAGTGAATTTTTAAACCAGTTCGCGAGTCTTGAATCTTGCAATCAAGTCTTGGATTTTGAAAAGCCAACTGGATTTGAGAAGCAAAGCGCTGCTATCGAAAAGCTTTTTGAGCGAAAGATAGATGTGATTGCTCGAAGCGAAAAGTAAACACAAGTTATCACGCACGCACAGCTCCCTTCTGTGGTTTAATGAATGCCAATAAAAAAACCCCGAATAACCGGGGTTTTGAGTTCGTATTTAGCTTAAGATGTCAAGCTTAGAAAAAGCCTAAGGGGTCAATGCTGTAGCTAATCAGTAAGTTCTTAGTATTCTGGTAGTGATCCAGCATCATCTTGTGCGTTTCACGCCCGATCCCCGATTTCTTGTAGCCACCAAACGCTGCGTGTGCAGGGTAAGCGTGGTAACAGTTGATCCAAATTCGACCAGCTTCGATATTACGGCCCATGCGATATGCCACGTTTGCATCACGCGTCCAAACACCTGCACCTAAGCCATATTCCGTGTCGTTCGCAATTTCCAGTGCTTCCGCTTCATCTTTGAACTTAGTGATAGCAATCACTGGGCCAAAGATTTCTTCTTGGAAGATTCGCATCTTGTTGTGGCCTTCCAGCATTGTTGGCTGAATGTAGTACCCTTCACTGATTGACTCTGGCTGTTCAGACACGCCACCACCAAAGACCACTTTTGCGCCTTCTTCACGGCCGATTTCTAGGTAACTTAAAATCTTATCAAACTGTTCTTGAGAAGCCTGAGCACCAACTTGAGTATCGGTATCTAGCGGGTTACCTTGCTTGATTAACTGCGCACGTTCCGTCAATTTCTCTACGAACTTATCGTAAATCGCTTCATGAACCAGCACGCGAGATGGACAGGTACAAACTTCGCCTTGGTTGAAGAAACCAAGTAACGTACCTTCAATACACTTATCGAGATACTCATCTTCGTAGTCGAAAATATCTGAGAAGTAGATGTTTGGAGATTTACCACCCAACTCAACTGTCGATGGGATCAAGTTGTCTGCCGCACATTTTAGAATGTGATTGCCAACTTGTGTTGAGCCCGTAAACGCGAGTTTTGCAATGCGGTTGCTGGTTGCTAACGCTTGGCCTGCTTCTGAACCAAAGCCGTTTACAACGTTGATGACGCCCGGAGGAAGTAGATCACCGATTTTTTCCATCAAAACCAAAATCGACGTTGGCGTTTGCTCTGCTGGCTTCAATACCACACAACAACCCGCCGCAAGTGCCGGTGCCAGTTTCCAAGCCGCCATGAGCATTGGGAAGTTCCAAGGGATGATTTGACCAACTACGCCAATCGGCTCTGGGAAGTGATAGCTTGCCGTGTGCTCATCCAACTCCGCCGCACTGCCTTCTTGTGCGCGAATACAACCCGCAAAGTAACGGAAATGATCCACCACTAAAGGCAAGTCCGCCGCCAAGGTTTCACGAACTGGTTTGCCGTTTTCCCATGTTTCTGCAACCGCAAGTTCTTCTAAATGCTGTTCAATACGGTCTGCGATTTTCAGCAAGATGTTCGAACGTTCGGTCACACTGGTTTTCGCCCACTTTGCTTTGATGTTGTGTGCTGCATCCAATGCTAAGTTGATATCTGCCTCGCCAGAACGGGCAACTTTACAATACGCTTGCCCGTTGATTGGTGAGATATTGTCAAAGTACTCACCACCCGTTGGTTTTACCCATTCCCCACCGATAAAATTATCGTAATGCGATTTGAAATTAACGATGGCATTTTCACTACCTGGCTGTGCATAGATCATAACTCTTCCTTTTGTTTCTCGTTCATTAACGACAGTGTCGTATCGCACTGTTCACAAAGAGCATTACGCAAGTCACACGCCAACTACGCCACACTTGTTGTTAATTAAATGTAAAACTATGATTACCAAGCGATAACAAACCAAGTGAGCGATGTTTGAGCGGATGTATGGTGTGAACACCAATGTTCAAGTGTTCCAAAATGGCACACCCTCACTGTGACAAAATGGTACAGTCATGGAACTTCAACACATTAGCGATAACAACTGGCTTTCTACGTCATGGATCCGAAGTGAACAGGCGGGTTTAAAACAGCGTCGACGCCCTGAAGATATTCGAGTGACACCAGCGACACTTCAAGATAGGCGTCACCAACTCAACTTCTTATTGGAAACCGTCACCCAGTTTGCTCTCCCGCTGTTTAATCAGCTTTTTGCTCACAGTGACAGCCGCTTAATTCTGACGGATGCCGACGGCGTTATCATCGGCAGTTGGGGGCAACCTAAGTTCCGCGAAAAGTTGACCGAAATAGCGCTGAGTTCGGGGGCGTGTTGGCAAGAAAAGGTCAAAGGCACCAACGCGATTGGGACTGCGATAATTGAAGCAAAACCGGTCTCTGTCATCGGCGATCAACACTTTATCCAACACCATCGTTTTATTAGCTGCTCGGCCAATCCTATTTTCGATCATCTTGGTCATTTGATTGGCGTATTAGATATCACCAGCGAGCAAAAGAAACATGACTTCTCAACGCAGGTGCTGGTACAAAACATGGTGCAGCAGGTTGAAAATCAATTGCTTAACTTGATTCCACAAGGGCATATTCGTGTGGATTTGGCGTGTGAGAAAGGCTTACTGAACAGTGGGTGGCAAGGGATTATCATCGCCAATGAAGATGGACAGATTCTTGCGCACAACCAAGTTGCTTCTCAGCTCCTCTCGCAACAAAACGTCATCGGGCAATCGCTCGAACACATTCTTTCTATCCAGAGTGCCGACCATCCTTTCGTGTTCAAAACAAAGCCGCTGACCGACAAAAAAGTGAAGTCTCGTTCCGTTACCGCTTCCAATGATCTGCATTATGGTGATTCCACTGTCGAGCATTGCTGGCAACAAGCCAATCGCGTTATCGATAAAGACATCAGTTTACTGATTCTCGGAGAAACTGGGGTCGGTAAAAATGAGTTTGTAAAAGCGCTACATAAAAACAGCCAGAGAAAAACGGGCCCTTTGGTTTCCGTCAACTGTGGCGCACTACCGAAAGATTTGGTTGAGTCCGAATTGTTTGGCTACGTCGCTGGTGCATTTACTGGCGCAAACAGCAAAGGCTATCAGGGTAAAATTCGTCAGGCTCATAAAGGGATTTTATTTCTGGATGAAATCGCCGACTTACCGTTAGAAGCTCAAAGCCGCTTGCTTCATGTGCTTCAAGATAAGACTGTACTTCCCGTTGGTTCAAACCAAAGTGTTCAAGTCGATACGCAAATCATCGCGGCCACGCATAAGGATCTCGATAGCTTGGTTAGCGAAGGATTGTTCCGTCAAGATTTATACTATCGTCTCAATGGTTTGATCATCGAATTGCCTCGCTTTGAAGAACGAGATGATAAGCAACAACTGATCGAGAATATCCATCGGCGTCATGCTAAATCTGAACAACAACTCTGTCCTCACCTACTTTCTCTGCTGCTTTCTTACTCTTGGCCAGGAAACCTGCGAGAACTCGATAGTTTAATCAAAGTATCCGCGTTAATGGCGCAAGGTGAAGAAACGTTGGAGCTCGCTCACGTACCGACTCACCTGAGTAAGAAGCTCAGCCAAGCTCAAGACGTAACAACCGCTGCAGAGCCAACATTAAAACTGCGTGCAACCGTCGAAGACAAACTGCTTAAAACATATCAAGCAAATCAGGGCAACATCAGTAAAACCTCTCGTATGCTTGGCGTGAGTCGAAATACGATTTATAGAAAGCTGAAAAGCCTCGGCATATTGGGTTAATCCATAACCTCAGATACAAAAAGAGCACCTTTGCGGTGCTCTTTCTATTTGAAACCTAGCTTACAGGCCGCCTTGTTGTTGCGCCTGTTTTACTAATGCCTGACGTTGAGTTTCCTTCTCAGAGATCACTTGGTTGTCCTTGTGTATTTCCTGATCCAATTCTGCCGGAATGAAAACAAAGTACTTGTTAAGAGTCATCTTAGAACCTCAATTTGTTGTGTTAATCACCTTCTTGGTCAACATAAACAACACCAGAAAAACACGTTTTACTGGATCCTTGTTGCTGGTTTCAAAAAATAAAGGATGTTCATTTATTAAAC
Organism: Vibrio sp. zbq_1; assembly: GCF_043102935.1. NCBI lineage: Bacteria > Pseudomonadati > Pseudomonadota > Gammaproteobacteria > Vibrionales > Vibrionaceae > Vibrio > Vibrio sp. zbq_1. Next base: position 126,526 of record NZ_JBICJH010000009.1, on the reverse strand, counting down.
ATCCTCCATGTGGGTGCTAATTATAGGCGTAGTTCAAAGGCTTACCTAGCACTCTTTTTCGCCTTTCTTGCAACCTTAGTTTCATTCTCAAAACTGATGCAATCACACATATTCAATAAAGTATTGTTAAACAAAGAAAAGTGATTTTCGATTCTATAAATCAACAGGATGAGAAGCACTTCCCATGCACCTTATAAAATTAAGGCAGGCGACGTTTCAAATTACAAATTCATGCAAAACAATCACTGGCCTGTGTAGTAAAATTCTTTTGACGTGATAATCAAATAAGCTCATATCGCTGCAACTTCATCCACAAATTTGTCTACCAGTTCAATATTTCACCTTTTTTGAGAAATCTTTAGCCACTTTTTTGGGTGAAAATGCAAAGAAAGGAAGACAATCTAAATGTGGAATATGACCACACTTGTCTATCCCCACTCCGCTTTGGGAGGCGTTTATGAAAAGTAACAAACTTGGCCATGTGATGTCTTTCAGCAGAATGTTTTCCTTCATTGCGTTTTTGACGGCCACATTCGCATGGATTCTCAGCATGTATGCCCTATTCACTGTTTCTGTAGTGGCTCTTGTGGTCAGCGCAATTCTCTACCTCAAAGACAGGTTCTATCAAAACAAGAAAACGACCACAGAAAAGAGCGCCTAGGCGCTCTTTTCTATTGAATATTATTGTCCTTTGACTTGATATAGTAATCAATCCGTTCTAACTCGTGAAAATAGCCATACATACCAATACGGTTAATCTCTGGTTCTAAGCAGTATTTTTCTTCTTTTACCATAGCCTCTACAAACATGCCACTTGATGCAATCGTGAAAGGCGGACATTCCAAATAACCGTGAATCTCTGCGATATTTTGTAGCCGTCCAAATTCCCAAACTCTTCCGGGAATTGCAACTAGCAAAGCAACGACGGTCGCATAACCCACCCATTTTATCGATATACTAGAAGCTTTAGAAATAACACTAGAAGCAACAAAAATAGTTAAGGCTGGTGTTAAAATCAAACCACTAATACTAATTACATGAGATGTTGTTAAATATATGACTGGGAAGTTGTTGCTTATTTGATGTTGTAGAGACTCCAGCGTGAAATACTCATACAAGCGGTAACTTGAGTACGCACCCAATAGAATACTAATTATTAAAACCAAAGCTGAATGTACCGGGTGCTTCTGTTCTCTCATAAGAAAATAGCCTTGGTGGTTGGGTGCTGGAGTTGACTTATAGATTTACGCCTAACGATATCTCCGTTGATATCATCAATTGCTTGTTTGTCCATCTTTTCAAAGTACTCGTCTATAGCTGCAATAGCCTTTTCTTTCAATTCTAACTTTCCTTCCAAAGAACTTAGCACCTCTCCTACGACTAAAGCGGTAACAATACCAACTCCAATAGGTAATAACACTACTCCTGTTACACCAATAACATAAGCCCCCGCTAAGTAGCCAACAGTAGCAGAAATTGAAGCCTTTAAGACATCTGAACCAATATTTACAATCCAATTACTGAACAAATAATCTTTTTTAAATGCTAGCTCCAAAGTTCGATAGGGAACTGAATAAATAATCGTCAAAAACACTCCACCTTTAGCGCTTGCTTTCAATCCAGCTTGACCTATTCCTAACGCCAAGATGTTAGCATTGTTCAAAAGATACCGTGTACCTTTTACTATGCTTCTGAGTCTATGATTACCTTTAAAAGTGATGTAACTTTTAGAACCATTCCTAGTTATCTCATATTTTCCAATTATTGCCCCTCCCTTATGCAGGTCTTCTGCAAGTATATAGAATGCAGTAACATCATGTAATAGACTTCCTCTTGAGCTAACAAACTCAGCGACTTTCATTGATATCGCAAGATCTTTAATTTGTTCTTCATTTAATCCTTTGAATTTTTTTTCAAAGACCCAAAGATCAACTAGACCTTTACTCTCTAGTACATATACATCGACTTCATTTTCTGCCACTTTTTTTAAACAACTATCCCTTTTAACTTTATTTCTCTTGCTCAAACATTGAAATTTATCTGCGGTCATGGCCATTCTTCCTTAGATTTTTTAATTTGGAATATTTTAATCTCGAGGAAAAAAGCTGCTTTCCAATTTCTGAGAAGTGCGTGACGAATCAACGTTTGATGTAACTTTTAAATCTACCAATATCTCAATATCTTACAGACACAAAAAAGGATGCCACTTAGGCATCCTTTTATATTCAGTCGGTTTACTTAAAACGATTATACGTCGTAAGTTGTAGACGCTGTGTTACCGCCTGTACCTGTCCAGTTAGTGTGGAAGAATTCACCACGCTCACGGTCGATACGCTCGTAAGTGTGAGCACCGAAGTAGTCACGTTGAGCTTGCAGTAGGTTCGCAGGTAGACGAGCTGTTGTGTAACCGTCTAGGAACGTTAGTGCAGAAGTCGTACATGGCATTGGGATGCCTGCTTCTAGAGACTTAGCTGCAACTTTACGCCATGCTACTAGGCTATTTTGTAGGATACCTTTGAAGTAATCATCAGAGCCTAGGAATGCTAGTTCTGGGTTTGCTTCGTATGCATCACGGATGTTGCCTAGGAACGCAGAACGGATGATACAACCACCACGCCACATAAGAGCAACGTTACCGTAGTTTAGGTCCCAACCGTTCTCGTTTGATGCTTCGCGCATTAGCATAAAGCCTTGAGCGTAAGAGATGATCTTAGACGCTAGTAGCGCTTGACGTAGTGCGTCAACCCACTCTTGCTTGTCACCTTCTACTGGCGTGATTGTCTTACCGAACAGTTTCTCAGCTTCAACACGTTGATCTTTTAGTGCAGATAGGCAACGAGAGAATACTGACTCAGAGATAAGCGTTAGTGGAATACCTAGGTCTAGTGCGTTGATACCCGTCCATTTACCTGTACCTTTTTGGCCAGCAGTGTCTAGGATTTTTTCAACTAGAGGTTCACCATCTTCGTCTTTGTAGCCAAGGATGTCAGCCGTGATTTCAACTAGGTAGCTATTTAGCTCAGTGTTGTTCCACTCAGCGAATACCGCTTGCATTTCATCTGCAGACATACCAAGGCCGTCTTTCATGAACTGGTAAGCTTCAGTGATCAGCTGCATGTCGCCGTATTCGATGCCGTTGTGAACCATCTTAACGAAGTGACCTGCACCATCGTTACCAACCCAATCACAACAAGGCTCGCCAGCGTCAGTTTTCGCAGAAATACCTTGGAAGATAGGCTTAACTGCTTCCCAAGCTTCTGGAGCGCCGCCAGGCATGATAGATGGGCCAAAACGTGCACCTTCTTCACCACCAGATACGCCGGTACCGATGAAGTGGATGCCTTTTTCGCGTAGTGCTGCAACGCGACGGTTTGTATCTGGGTAGTTCGTGTTACCACCGTCGATGATGATGTCGCCTTTGTCTAGTAGAGGGACTAGAGCGTCGATGAATTTATCGACAACGTCACCTGCGCGAACCATTAGCATCACTTTACGTGGCGTTTCTAGCTTCTCTACTAGTTCTTCTAGAGAGTATGCACCGATGATGTTCGTGCCTTTCGCTGGTCCTTCCAGAAACTCGTCTACTTTGGCAGCAGTACGGTTGTGAGCTACCACTTTAAAACCGTGGTCATTCATGTTTAGGATAAGGTTTTGACCCATTACTGCTAGGCCAATTACACCGATATCACCTTTCATTGTTTCTCTCCAATTGTCTTTCATTGACGAGCAAGCGCATTAAGCGATTTTTGCTGCTGCGTCCAAATCTAAATACCATTCCGTCAGACCCGCTTTTGCATGGATCTTCGCCGCCGGATATGGAAGTACGTTAGCTGGTGAACTGTTGATTTCTTCAACAATGTCCGCTTTACCCGCGCCAAGTACTAAATAACTAATGCGTTTCGCAGCTTCTAATACGCGTGCGGTTTTCGACACACGAAGTTGGCCCGACTCAGGATGCGCAGCTACAAGAGATAGGTTCGCATCATCATAATTCGTTTGGCCAGGGAACAGAGAAGCTGTGTGACCATCTGCACCAACGCCTAATAAGATCCAGTCAAACACAGGTGTACCGTTTTCAGTCGGGATCACCTCTGCCATCTCTTTTGCAAAGCGCTCTGCTTCTGCATTAGGCTCATCTTCGCCGCGGATACGGTGAATGTTTTCCGCAGGAATATTTACTTGGCTAAACAGCAATGTGTTTGCTTCACCGTAGTTGCTTTCTGCATCATCAGGAGCCACGCAGCGTTCATCACCCCACCAGAAGTGAAGGTTTTGCCACTGAATCGAAGTTGCGTAAGTCTCAGAAGCCAATAGCTTAAACAGCATTTTAGGAGTGCTGCCGCCAGAAAGAGAGATGTGAACAGGTCGGCCCATTTCGCTGAACGCTTTCATGTCGTTAGCTAGGCTTTCTACTACCTGCTCCGCAGTTTGATAGATCTTATGGTTGATCATAGTTCACAGTAGTCCGTATCTGTTAGGTTTTTACATGGGAAACGCCAAGCGCGGTTGTCACGCTGAAGCAAGTCATCAGACTCTTTAGGACCCCATGTACCACATGCGTATCCGAAGAGTGATTGAGGATCTTGTTTGAAGTCTAAAATTGGCTGAACGTACTGCCAACATGCTTCAACTGCATCGCTACGTGCAAATAGCGTCGCATCGCCATTTAGAGCATCAAGTAGAAGACGCTCGTACGCAGTTAGCATTTGAGTCTCTTGCAGATCTGCGTAGTGGAAGTTCATTTTCACTTCCTTCGCTTTAAAGCCTGCACCTGGTTCTTTCAAACCGAAGCTCATCTGAATGCCTTCGTCTGGCTGAATACGAATGATCAGTTTGTTTTCCGGCGCATTTTGGCCAAACACTGGGTGCGGTGTTTGTTTAAAGTGAATAACCACTTCAGTAACGCGAGTCGGAAGACGCTTGCCAGTGCGCACATAAAAAGGTACACCATTCCAACGCCAGTTGTTGATGTAAGCTTTTAGACCAATGTACGTCTCAGTACGAGAATCGTCCGCTACGCCGTTTTCTTCACGGTAACCCGGAAGGTGTTGGCCGCGCACGTCTGATGCAGTGTACTGACCAAGTACAAGATCGTTACGTAGTGCTGTTTCATCCAGTGGTTTTAGGCATTGAAGCACTTTCACCACTTCATCACGCATTGAATCTGCGTTGATTTGTGCTGGTGGTTCCATACCGACCATTGCCAATACTTGTAGCAAGTGGTTTTGGAACATGTCGCGTACAGCGCCAGAGTTGTCGTAGTAACCACCACGCTCTTCTACGCCTAGGAATTCAGCGCCTGTGATTTCCACGTAATCAATGAAGTTACGATTCCAAAGCGGTTCAAACATCGCGTTAGAGAAACGGAAAACAAGCAGGTTTTGAACCGTCTCTTTACCTAGATAATGGTCGATACGGTAGATTTGATGTTCTTGGAAGTGCTCGTGAATCTCTTTATCCAACGTGCGTGCTGACTCGAGGTCGTAACCGAACGGTTTCTCGATGATCAGACGTTTCCAGCCATCTTCCTCATTGTTCAAACCATGTGCTGCAAGGCTTGCAGGGATCACACTGTATAGGCTTGGAGGTGTAGCTAGGTAGAAAAGCGTATTACGTTGTTCGAATTGATATTCGTCGGCAAGTTGGTCTAAACGTGTTGCCAGCTTGCTGTAATCTTGCGTGTCAGAAGTGTTAATTGCTTGGTAATGCAGATGGTTGATAAATGCATCAAGCGTTTCTGGCTCGGTTTTTTCCATTTCTTGAAGCGATTTTTTCAGCTTCTCGCGGTAGGACTCGTCACTGTATTCAGTACGACTTACGCCAAGAATGGCAAAACTCTCTGGAAGCTGCTTGTTCGCATAAAGGTGGTATAAAGCAGGAATGAGCTTACGGTATGTAAGGTCACCTGAAGCACCAAAAATAACGATGCTGCTGTTTTCTGGTATTACCATCATCTTTCCCTTAAAAACGAGGTACTTATTGTGTGCCCGGATACGGCTAAAGGATGAGCCAACCCTATCAATGACACTCAAAAATAGAAAATTGGTCTTACCTATTACGTTGATAGGTAAAGTCTATAGGCCCAAAGAACCTCAAGAAGTTGCGCTCCTAATCATCAGAAACACGACGTTTTGAGGCCATTTAGGTCACTTATGTCTCAAGAGCACAACCTTGCGCTCAGTGGAGGAAAGTCCGACACGGGGCAGTATTGTCTACGACTATTTGATTTACATCAACACTTGGCTGTGCAAACGTTTAAATAACTTGCTTAAAACATCATAAATGTTTGTATTTTATGGATAAAAAAAGTAACACTTAAGTTAGTTAAAATTTAAGCAAAAACTCTAATTCGGACAAAAATCACCCACCCTTGCAATCCATTACATAATAAGTGTGAAATAAGCCAAATCTATTTCCTCCGTGCAAATGTGTTAATCCGATTTGTTTTCATGGGACGAATCACTACTACGCCCTCATCTGTCAAAAACAACTTCATCAACCTTTTCTTTTAAAGATTATTTTTAGCTGATACAAAAAAGCGGTGACTAAAAATCACCGCTTTAACTGTTTTACACTCAAAATACGATCTGGGTTCGCTTTTTGTTACCGTATCACTTTTTTATAACAACGTTCCGGACGCCCAACCGTGCCGTAGTTTAGATCCGCTTCTAGTTCACCCGAGCTGATCAAATATTCTAAATAACGTCTTGCCGTGGTTCGGCTAGCGCCAATCTTTTCTCCTGCTTCATCAGCCGTTAGCGCGGCTTCCCCAACAAACAAGTCACGAATTTTATCGAGCGTTACGCTATCTATCCCTTTAGGCAAGCGTTTAGGGCAACTGTCCGTTCCTGTATTTGATTGCAACATGCGGTCAACCAAACCTTGATCGAGGCTTTTCGCGACATCCAGCTGTTGGCGCTGAGTGATGTATTTTTTAAGTGCCGTTTCCAAGCGTGGGAACATGACGGGTTTTAACAGATAATCCACCACACCTCCGCGCATCGCTTGCTGTAGTGTGTCGACATCCCGAGCCGCGGTAATCAAAATCACATCACAAGTTTGATTGTTCGAGCGCAGCGTATTTAGTATCTCCAACCCTGTACCATCCGGCAGATAAACATCCATCAAAAGCAGATCTGGCTTGAGCACTTCGAGCTGCATTTCCGCTTCTAATCGCGTCGTTGCAATGCCAACCACATCCAACCCTGCCAATTGGCTCAGGTATTTGTGGTGTAATTCAGCAATGGCAATGTCATCTTCAATGATCATCACTCGCGTTGCCATGTTCATACTTGTTCTTCCTTTGGCAAATACACGGTTATTCGAGTTCCATATTCTGTGTTTGGTAGCATTTCAACATGCCCGTGATAGCGGGTCGCTAATTGGTTCACTAGGTGCAAACCTACCCCTCTATTTTGTCGAGATTTTGTCGAAATGCCTTTTTTGAAAAGGGTTTGAGGTTCAATGTTCTCTGGCAACCCACATCCGTGATCGCTGACTTCTAAAATCACTTCGTTGCCGTAATCGCTAACCGAGACTTCGATGTTTCGACGCTCTGATGCAACGTTGGATTCATTGCGAATAACGCTCAAAGTCGCATCAAACGCATTGTCGATCAAGTTACCTAAAATGGTGACCAGATCTTCCGAATTTAACCATTCAGAAAGCGGCTCCAAGCGACTGCCCTCCTCGACCACCAGCTGCAAACCCAGTTCTCGTGCTCGCTCTGTTTTTCCCAACAACATACCCGCAATAAGCGGATCTTTTATGGTATCTCGCAAAAACTCGATCATGGCTTGATAATGGGCGGTTTCTTGTCCGATGAGCTTTTGCACAGCCTCAAGCTCACCCATTTGTACTAACCCACTGATCGTATTGAGCTTGTTTCTATGCTCGTGAGTTTGAGAACGCAACAAGTCCGCATATTCTTTGGTTTGCGAGAGCTGCTCCGTAAGCTCATTGATCTCGTCGCGCAAGCGAAAACTTGATACTGCCCCGACAATCTTTCCTTCCACAAAGATGGGTGAGCGGTTCGCAATTAACCGCTTATGATTAAGGAAAATTTCAATGTCGTGATCTTCTTGACCCGTTTCAAGAACGGTATATAAGTCGCTGTCGCGTAATGTATCCGTAAGCGGTTTGTTGAGCGCCTTATCTCTGTCAATGCCGAGAATCTGGCAAGCACTGCGGTTGATGGAACGAAGCACACCTTGTGCGTCAATGCTGAGTACACCTTCTTTGATAGTGCTCATGGTGACTTCCAGTTCACCATACAGACGGCCGATCTCTTCTGGTTCGAAGCCTAAAATCGCGCGCTGGAATTTTCGAGACGCGTAATTGGACACCACGGCATTTGCAACCACTACGACGACAACCATCAAAATTAAAAAAGCGAGGAATGGCTCAATGCGATCTTGGAGCCTGTCGAGCAAATACCCCACCGACACCACACCAATGATGTTACCTTGTGCGTCGAATATCGCCGCTTTACCGCGGACGGAATAGCCCAAAGAACCGCGAGCTGTAGACACATAGGACTGACCTTCGACCAGAGCTCGTTGGTTGTCTCCCCCTTTCATAGGCTTACCAATTCGCTCATCTACCGGATGAATTAAGCGCACGCCTTGGTTATCCCCAATCACAATAAAGGCCGCACCAATCGCTTTAGTGAGTGCGCGGAAGGACTCTTGATAAGGTTCTGGCTGCTGAGCTTCCACCATCTTAATGACGATTTCAGACTCTGCGAGGAAACGGGCAACACCGAGTGCCTTTTCACCCATTTCGTGTTCTTGATTGACTTTGAGGTAGGTAAAACCTGCGGCGACGAGCAGAAGTAACTCGATCAAGCCCGAGAGCGTCATAATGACCAGCATGCGCTTTCTAAAGCTGATGGTTCTCCAACTCATGGTACATCCTTACCGTTAACCCACTTCCACGTCACTGTGGTGTTGTTCTAAGTTAACATCGAGTTAACAGCAAGGCTTAGATCAGATGATAAATCTGTGAACACGGCAAACAAAGCGTGACTTTTATGGTGAATTAATAGGCGGCGTGAAACATAAAATTACATCCATTCATCAGGCACAATATTCCTTGCTGATATTCAATGGCATACATAAATTGCCCTTTAAAGCATGATTACGATCACACCAAATTTAGCGGTTTTTGAGGCACATTTAGGCTTTCCATCGTATAATTTTTAGTCAAGAAGCCACAAAGAGCATCTTATAAGAAAGCAGTGAAGCTGGAAGTCTATTATTAGCTCAACATTGAAGTCAGGCAATTTGGAAATAACTTAATAAAAATACAAATACTGACTATATGACAAACACTTAGACACCATCTGCAAACTGGAAAACTATAAACAGAGGTGAATTTATAGTTTAGAAGGAACACCAAACATGGAACGCGATACATTTGGAATTTGCCTGAATAAGGCTATGCTGTCAGAGAATATGTATTCAACTTTTACACACGTCAGGGCTTATGAAAAAAACGGAGGTAATGCTTCGGATCTCAAGGTGTTACTCTCGTTTCCTCAAATGAGCGGTAAAGATTTGTTGAACACGATGCGTGGTTCTCGCCAACTAGAATGGCGAGCGGAATTCCACTGCCCTCGTATGAAATAAACTCTTAACAACCTCGCGCTCAGTGATTGGCGATGCTGAGCGCTGATTTACCCTTAATTCTTCCTTTCAACCACTTAACAGCGTGAGTTGATTACTTTATATTAGAGCCAATACTCTACAACAAAGTAGCCATTATGAAACAAACTGGAAAGTTTTGGGTATTGGGCCTTATTAGTAGCTCCATTTCTCTTGCCTGCCATTCAGCACCAATCACGTTTGACACTGCGTGGCAGTTGTTACTAGAAAACAACTATTCTCTTAAAGCTCAACGTGCAAATGTTGAGAACTATCAATATCAAGAAAGCGCAACCAGCAACCTTAATCTGCCTCAAGTAAGCATTGGTGCTAACTACACACGCTTGGACACCGACGTTACTCTTTCAGGAAAACAGATCCTAGATAGCACTGGAACACACATTAATGTGCCACCTGCTTTTCAACCCATTTTTGGTGCCTTAGCGAACACCACCTCAACCATTACTGAGCGCGATATTTTCTCTTCTTCTATCCGTGCGATTTGGCCTATTTTTACTGGTGGCCGAATCTCAGCTGCGCAATCAGCCGCGGCGGGTAAAACCGATGAAGCGAAAAGTCAGTTAGCCATGGAGCAACAGGCTCGCTTTGAAGACCTTTCTAAATACTACTTCTCAGTTGTACTTGCCAAAGAAGTGCTCGCTACGCGCCAAGCCGTAGAACAAGGTTTGAAAAAGCACCGAGATTTTGCCATCAAGCTGGAAGAGCAAGGACAGATCGCTCGCGTTGAACGCCTACAAGCTGAAGCCTCATTAGACAAAGCCAAAGTCGAAACACGCAAAGCAGCCAGTGACTTGAGTATTGCACAAGCTGCTCTTGGAAAACTTCTCGCGCAAGAGGATTCTGTTGAACCAGCAGAAACCTTGTTCATTAACGATAACCTGCCACCACTGAGTGCATTTATCGATCAGACCTTGCTCACCTACCCTGGGCTCGACATTTTGGATGCCAAGCACAAACAGGCATCGAGCTTAATTAAGGCAGAGAAAGGCAAATACTACCCAGAAGTTTACTTATATGGCGATTACAGCCTGTATGAAGACGATTCGTTGGCCAGCCAAATGAAACCGGATTGGCTCGTAGGGGTTGGCGTTAACATTCCATTGATTGAATCCACAGGTCGAAGCGAAAAAGTTAAAGCAGCACAAAGCGTTGTATCTCAAGTTGATGCTCTTAAATCTCAAGCCAAACAAGACTTGTCTTTACTTGTGCAGAAAACGTATCTAGAAGCGCAGCAAGCGATTGATGAAGTGCAAGGCTTAGAATCCAGCATCGCACTAGCCAATGAAAACCTGCTTCTGCGAGAGAAGGCATTCACTCAAGGTCTTTCTTCTTCTCTCGATGTGGTTGACGCTCAGCTTTATGTCGCCAGTATCGAAACCCAACGTTCGGCTGCACGCTTCCGCTATCTGATTTCACTAACCAAACTATTAGCATTAAGTAGTGAAATGAACAGCTTCGAACAATATCAAAATACCGCTTACGCCCCAGCGAAAATATCCAAAGAGGTTAAATAAGTCATGGCAGCAAAATCTTTAAAACCCGTTCTACTTTCACTTTGCGCCTTGGGTGTGGCTTCTTGGGTTGGCTATCAGTTTTACCAAGCTTATCAGCCAGAACCTGTTCGTTTGCAAGGTTTGATTGAAGCTCAGCAATACAGCATTTCATCGAAAGTCCCAGGTCGCATCGACGAAGTGATGGTTCGCAAAGGCGATGATGTTGAAAAAGGCCAGTTAATTTTTACGCTTCACAGCCCAGAAATCGAAGCGAAACTGGAACAAGCAAAGGCTGGTGAAAAAGCGGCAGATGCACTAGCGCAAGAAGCAGAGAAAGGTGCACGTGAGCAACAAATTCAAGCCGCGAAAGACCAATGGCTAAAAGCGAAAGCCGCAGCGGATTTGATGGAAAAAACCTATAACCGCGTGAACAACCTGTATAAAGATGGTGTGGTTGCCGAGCAAAAACGCGATGAAGCGTTAACCCAATGGCAGGCTTCTAAATACACCGAAAGTGCAGCTTTCCAGATGTATGAGATGGCGAAAGAAGGGGCTCGTAGCGAAACCAAAGTGGCCGCGGCGGAGAAAGCTCGTATGGCATCTGGCGCAGTTGCTGAAGTGGAAGCCTATGCGAAAGATACTCAAATCTACAGTTGGTTTGACGGTGAAGTATCTCAAGTACTTTTACAAAGCGGTGAGCTTGCACCGCAGGGCTTCCCTGTCGTGACCGTCATCGACACTGAAGATGCATGGGCAACACTGAACGTGCGCGAGGATCTGCTTAAACACTTCACTAAAGACACCACATTTAACGCATACCTGCCAGCATTAGATAAAAGTGTCGAGTTTAAAGTCACGCACGTTGCAGTAATGGGCGATTTCGCAACTTGGCGAGCGACCGATGCAGCACAAGGTTTCGATCTGCGTACCTTTGAAGTAGAAGCTCGCCCTACTCAGCCAGAACCAGAACTGCGCATGGGTATGAGCGTTGTGGTTGAGCTGTAATCGCTCAAGGTAAAAAGTCTATGACGATTAAGATTTCACAACGGCATGTGTTACGGCGCGACAAGTGGCTACTGTCGTGCTTAACTTGGGTGCCTATTTTGCTTTCGCTTACCATTTGGGGCGTGTTTTCTGCGGGAATCGCGAGAGACCTGCCGATTGGCGTGGTCGATTTACAGCATTCGCAACTCTCTCGTAAGTTGATCCAAACGTTGGATGCCTCTTCAACACTGTCTGTGGATTATTACTACACCAGCGCGAATGAAGCCAAGAATGCCATGATTGAAGGCGATATTTACGCTTTTGCCGTCATTCCATCTAAGTTTGACCAAGACATTTTGCTGCATCGCCAACCGCAACTTTCAGTGTTTTTTAACAGCCAATATATTTTGGTGGCAAAGTTAATTAATTCAGCCGTGGCACAAGCTCAAGGGTACTTTGATGCTCAGGTGCAAGTGATGGGCAATCTCGCCAAAGGCAATACAACTACGTTGTCCGCGCTCGGCCAAGCTGTGCCAGTGTCGACCCAAATCACCGCGCTGTTTAATCGCAACACTAACTACGCGCAATTTTTGGTCACTGCTATCGTGCCTGCGATTTGGCAAATTTGTATCGTTGTGAGTACGATTTTGATCCTTGCGGCGCACTTTCGCATATATGGGGGCAAAAATGGCTTTGAGTTTTTGGGTAATAAACCATACACAAAACTCAGCGCAATTTTGAGCCAATACATCCCAGTGTTTATGTTGCAAGGTGCCTTGTTCCTCTACTGGTTTTATGTGTTATTGGAATGGCCGATGGAAGGCAGTCTCGTAGTCATGTTACTGGCTCAATTGGTCACCGTTGTTGCCTGTATCATTATGGGCGCACTGTTTTTCTTTTTATCGATGGACCCAGCCCGCGCAATGAGTTTTGCTGGTGCGTTTACTGCGCCAAGTTTTGCTTTTATGGGGATTACGTTTCCAGTTTCCGACATGAACACGCTCGCTCATGCTTGGCGCTCACTATTACCTATCACCCATTACATCGAAGTTCAGGTTGGTCAGGCAAGCTACGGAGCCTCAGCCGCTCAATCGTTTAGTGCTTTGTGGCCAATGATCTGGTATGTGGTGCCACTCTTACTGACAGCCGCATTCATTCATAAATACCGAGCGGCAGCACTGTCGACTCAGCAAAGGGAGGCAGCATGACACTCTGGCAACTGATTAAAGCAGAGATTCGCGCTGTGCTGACCAACCCCGTCGTCACATTAACTGTTTTTGGTGGCGTGGTTTTTTATTCGTTTTTGTATCCACTGCCATACGCACAACAAACCCCGAGAGAGCAGCCAATTGCGGTCGTAAACCTAGACGGAAGCCAAACCAGCCTAAAGTTAGAGCGTATGGTCGATGCGACACCTCAAGTCAAAATCGTCTCGCGTTTACATACAATTGAGGATGCAAAACAAGCGTTTTTGAATCGCGAAATTACGGGTTTCTTAGTGATCCCTGAGCACTTCTACAAAGACGTAATGTTAGGTAAAAGCCCGACTCTTGCATACGCCGCAGACGCCTCTTACTTCTTGGTTTACGGCACGGTCGTTGAAGGTTTAGCTCAAGCAGGCGGTACATTAGGCGCACAAGTTAAAGTCAGCAAAATGGTGATTGAAGGCGTCCCCCTTAGTTTGGCGAGCAACAATTACTCTGCTATCAAGCTGAATATGAAACCGACCTTCAACCCAACGATGGGCTATATCGAATACGTGGTTCCTGCTGTCTTTGTGCTGATTTTACAGCAAACACTTATTATGGCAGTTGGCTTGCAAACCGGTTCGCAGCGTCATGGCCGAGGCTACTGGTCTCAGGTATCAACCGGGTCATTGTTATTGGTAAGAACGTTGGTATTTATTGCCATTTATTACTTACTGAGCGCGTATTACTTTGGTTTTAGCTTCGAACGTCTGAGTGTGAATCACATTGCCAAAGCAGGTGAGCTCTTAACCATACTCTTCCCGTTCTTGCTGGGTTGTTGTGGGTTAGGCTTTTGGCTTGGCTATCTACTACCAAGAAGAGAACTGGTCACCTTAGTGGTTCTAGTCAGTTCAATGCCTCTCATCTTTTTAGCGGGCTTCATTTGGCCAGTTGAATCGATACCTGATCCACTGCTTTGGATATCCGATTTGAGCCCGAGTACTTGGGCAATAAAAGGCTTCTTGGCGCTTAACCAAATGGGCGCGACGTGGCAGCAGGTTGCCAAACACTGGACGGCATTGTGGTTGCTTGTTGCGCTATGGGGTGGCGTGGCGTATTGGATAGCAAAACGTAACAACAAACCCGTTGTTACCGAAAGCCTAAGTTAATTTTTCTCTGCAGCTCAAAGAGATAAGTTGACAGAAACCACAATTCCATGACCAGATGAACAACAAAGGGGGCGAACTATCGCCCCCTTTTTGTATTTGAACGCCCCGCTACCTCAGATTGAAATTGACTTTAATCAAGGATTCGTCCGATAAATAACTTTAAACGTTTGTGATAATTTTGTAACCAACACTCACAATAGCCTGCCCCAGCTTGACGTACAAAAAACCATCATTTTTAACATCGTTTTTTACCATAAAAACCATCGAATTTTTGCATTTTATCGAATAACACCTTTCCTATACCGTAATTTCCGAGCGCACCAACGGCTGTTTTATCAGCGGTTTCATAAGAAGTGCGCCGCTCTAGTGAGAGTCGAAAATCACGTCAAAAGGAAGTTATTATGAAAACTCTTATCGCAGTGAGTGTTTTATCTATATTGTCTTTCGGTGCCCATGCTGAACGTCAATCCAACGAACCCATCAAGGTCATCGAACCCATTTCTGGGCTCGACAGTAAAAAGATTGAACTGGGTAAAACGCTGTGGTTTGAACCGAGACTGTCGGCGTCGAACACCATTTCTTGCAACTCTTGCCATAACATCGCTAAAGGTGGCGTTGATAACTTACCAAGCTCAATTGGTCACAAATGGTCAATTGGTCCAATCAACTCACCTACGGTGTTTAATTCAGATTTGAATTTCGTTCAATTTTGGAATGGGCGAGCGAAAGATCTGCAAGAGCAAGCCGCTGGCCCTATCGAAAACCCATTGGAAATGGCATTTACCCACCAGCTCGCGGTCGACACTCTTCAATCTATCCCTCAATACCGCGAGTGGTTTCAGCAAGCTTATGGCAGCAACAACATCACCATTGATAACGTGACCGATGCTATCGCAACATTTGAACAAACACTGCGTACGCCAAATTCTCCATTCGATTTATGGTTGAAAGGTAACGACGACGCACTCACTACTGCACAGGTGGAAGGCTATCAACTGTTTAAAGACAAAGGTTGCACCGCTTGTCACAGCGGACCATTAGCGGGCGGACAAATGTATCAAAAAATGGGGTTAGTGAAGCCATTTGCAACAGACAACCCAGATGTTGGCCGCAAAGCCATTACCGGAAGTGATTTCGATAAGTTCGTCTTCAAAGTCCCAACCTTACGTAACGTAGAATTAACCTACCCGTACTTCCATGACGGGTCTGTTTGGGATCTTCAAGAAGCGGTAGAAATGATGGCCGATCTGCAACTTGGTCAAAAGCTAACGAAAGAAGAGTCCACCAAAATCACTGAATTCTTACGTTCTCTGACAGGCGAGCAACCACAAGTCACCTTGCCTCACTTACCACCATCAACTCATGAAACCGCAAGGCCAAATATTTAAAATTTGGTTGGCACTAAACAGACAAAGGAGCCGAAAGGCTCCTTTTGTAACGTCTAAATCGATGAATCAATTAAGCCACATGCTCCATTGCGTTCGAGCCTTCGACAGGCGTAAAAAATTCATCGTGTAATGCACAAATAGCGCGTTGATATTCTTTGTCACTGACGACAAATTGCACGTTTACATTACGCAGTGACGAGTGCAACGCCACCGGGGTGACACCGCTGTTCATGAGAGAAAGTACGCCTTTCGCTAACGTTTTGTTAGTGTCGATGTGAGAACCGATGGCTGAAATTAGCGCAACCATTCGCCCTTTAATGGAAGCATTCGGGTAACGTTTTTCGGCCTTGTATAACACTTTGTTTAAGCTGTCCGAGCTACCGCCAAGGTAATACGTAATCGAGTTAGCGTTCATCTCTTTACCGATCAAGCTGACGCGTGCATCAGAGATGATTTCCATCAATTCGTAACTCACGTTGTCAACCTTGCCGACCATCGCTTGATCGAACAAGTGCAGCGCGAAGACCTTTTCTTTACCGGCGATGATTTCCACTTTGTCTTCTTCTGGGCGATACCCTGAAGATATCAACGTACCTTCATGTTCTGGCTCAAACGTGTTTTTGATTTGCAGCTCAATCCCACTTTCGCGCAAACCAGCGGCAGCATTGGGATGAATCGCCTCCATGCCCAAGTTAGCAAGTTGATCCGCTACATCGTAGTTCGTGCTTCCAATTGGCAACACTTTCTCTGGGCCGACAACGCGTGGGTCCGCGGAACTTAAATGGTATTCTTTATGGATGATGGCTAAGTCTGCTTTGGTGATAGCTGCAATACGACTGAACGTCATTTCACTGTAGCCCCGGTCATAAGTGTGCATCAAACCTTCTTTGCAGTATGCATAACCCGTGACGATAGGCAGTTCTTTGGTCACATCGATATCAGCAAACGCGTCGCGAATGGAATCATCGAGACTTCTTGGTTCCTGATTATCCCAACCAGAGAGATCCACAAACCTCGCATTGATTCCCATATTTTTCAGCTTAAGCGCCGTATTGTACGCACTGTGCGCTTCACCAATCGACGATAGAAACTCGCGAATTTGTGGCAGATAGTGACGCAGAGAAAACTGTCCGTATTGGCAGGTTTCTAGAATATTAGCGATACAATTTTTCGCCTCTGCAATGCGTGAACGAATGAACTTATCCGCTCGAATGCGATTCATTGGATCCGCAAAGATGTTTTCGTTAGTAAGCAGCATGCGGCTTTCTACATACGCTAGGGCGTCTTGCCATTGATCGTCACGTTTAGCAATTAACTGATAGACGCCTGCTTTGCTGGTTTTTTTACATTCTAATAGCGCGTCGGTCATGCCACCGTATGCCGACACAACAAAAATGCGGTTATATGGCGTTTTGGGACGAAGAATAATATTGTCGAGAACAGCATCAAATGCTGTCATTGAAGTACCGCCGATTTTTTCTACGGTAAAAGTCATGATAAGCCTTTTTTGATTGGTAACGTTAAGTGAAATAGAGAAAAAGAAAGCGCTTCGAGGTGCGAGGCGACATGCGCCTCACACTTAGCTTTTAGTCAACGAGCGGGTAAACGCCGTTTTCATCGTGCACTTCGGCACCTGTGATTGGGGGATTGAAAACGCACGCCATGACCATTTCTTTGTTTTTGTATGCTCTTAGGTAATGCTCATCGTGCTTGTCCAGAATGTACAATGTGCCGGGTTTGATTGGGTAAGTTTCGCCCCCCACCACTTCGATTTCACCTTCACCGCTCATGCAGAAAACGGACTCTAGGTGATTTTGGTAATGAATATGCGTTTCCGTTCCTTCATAAATCGTGGTGATGTGGAAAGAAAATCCCATGTTGTCATCTTTCAACAACATACGTACGCTTTCCCAGTTATCCGCGACTACGCGACGCTCACTATTTCGACACTCGTCAAGTGTTCTTACGATCATAATTGATAATCCTTATTAAGATGCTTGTTTGAAGTGTTTTGCAGCAATCGTTTCCACTGCACGTTCAAAGATGCTTAATCCTTGGTTCAGCTCAGATTCACTGATGGTCAATGGACAGAAAAACTTCACCACCTCATCGTCTGGGCCTGCGGTTTCAATCACCATGCCGTCGTCAAAACATGCTTTAGCGATTTCTGCTGCCAAGTCACCGTGAATACACTCGATGCCAATCATCATGCCGCGTCCCTTTTTCTGAACGAACATTTGCGGGAAACGACGCACGCAGCGATCAATCACCTCACTCACATTTTGCGAACATTGCTTAATGTGCGTTTCGAAATCGTCATTTGACCAGTAGATTTCTAGTGCTTTTGCCGCAGTAATAAATGCGTGGTTGTTACCACGGAACGTGCCGTTGTGCTCGCCTGGTTTCCATTGGTCAAGTTCTGGCTTAAGCAGTACAACCGCCATTGGCAGACCATAACCACCGATCGATTTCGATAGTGTCACAATATCGGGGTCAATGCCTGATGGCTCAAAACTGAAGAATGTCCCAGTTCGGCCACAACCAGCTTGAATGTCATCGACAATCAATAGGATGTCGTTTGCTTTACATATTTTACTCAGGCGCTGTAGCCAATCATTAGAGGCGGCGTTTAAACCACCCTCGCCTTGTACTGTTTCCAGCAATACGGCTGCTGGTTTGTCCATACCTGCAGAGTTGTCATTCAGCATAGTTTCGAACAGCGCCAAACCATCAACGCCAGCGTAACCTTCGAACGGAATGCGCGTTACGTTTGTAAGGCTTGAGCCGTTACCTTGTCGATGATGCTGATTACCTGTAGCCGCCAGCGCGCCTGCGGTACAACCGTGGAAACCGTTAGTGAATGCAACAACGCTGCTTCTGCCTTTCACTTTTTTCGCCAACTTGAGTGCTGCTTCCACCGCATTCGTACCAGTTGGGCCGGTGAATTGAACTTTATAGTCCAGTTTTCTTGGTTTTAAGATGTAGTTATCCAGCGCGGCGAGAAAGCCCGCTTTCGCTTCTGAATGCATATCCAAACCGTGTGTGATGCCATCCATTTCGATGTATTCAAGCAGAGCTTGCTTCAATACAGGATTGTTATGGCCATAATTTAGGGATCCCGCTCCAGCGAGGAAGTCTAAGTAGCGTTCACCTTGTTCTGTTTCTAGCCAGCAACCTTTCGCTTTGCGAAATACCACTGGAAAATTGTTTGAATATGAGCGTACGTTGGATTCCTGCTTTTTGAAAATATCCATGATGAGACCGTTTTTGATTCCTATTGTTTGAGGATTATTTGAGAGGAATGCGATACAAAAACTCTGTATCGTGCTTGCCTTTAAAATGGGCTTTTTCATCCAAAAAAGTGCTGACTTGGCCATGATTGCCGTTCATCGCATCTAACTTTTTGAACAACGCCCAAGAGGCTTGGTTATCTTCCGTGATGGTCGTTTCTACCGATTTAACCTCGCTCAGCGCTTCCCTTTCGAGAAGCTCCTTGAGCATACGAAATGCTAAACCGTTACCTCTGAATCGAGGTGATACAGCGACTTGCCAAATAAATAATACGTCTTGTTCGTCAGGCTTCTGATAACCCGAGATGAAGCCAGCGATGTCGCCTTTGTGCTCAACCAAAATGCTGGTTTTGCTGAAATGCGTTGACTGTAGAAAATTGCAGTAAGAAGAGTTCATGTCCAACGGAGGACAATCTGCAATTAAGCTGTAAATGCCGTCACCATCAGAGATTTTAGGTTCACGAAAAATCCATTTTTTGCTTGGGTCTTCTCCAATTTCTGGATAAAGCACCCAAGGTGCTGATGTGATCATTTTGAAATACATATCCTTTGACGTCTAATTAAATTTCGTATTTATTATGGACATTCTTTACGGTTGAAAATCAAATAATTGGCGTTTTAATCTGGATTAATGTGACTAAAATCACATTAAAATAACATTTAACCTAAAATTAAAATAGTTTGAACTCTAATTTATTAAAGCATCATTTAATACGAAACAACTCAACATGAGTCAGAATGCAGTGGGGTTTCAAAGAGGGGACTTAAGGTTTTTTACATAAAAAACGGCACACTTTCGCATGCCGTTTTAAGGTTAGTTTTGTCGTCGTGGCTATTTATCTTTTTTGACTGCCTTGGTACTTGGACGAGGTTCATCCATTAGACCTTTAATCAAAGAAACTGTCGCAACAAGCAATACGATGGTAAATGGTAAGCCTGTAGTTACTGCCATCGCTTGAGCCGCTGCCAGTCCGCCACCGAGCATCAGTGCGATGGCGACTAAGCCTTCAAACGTACACCAGAAAACACGTTGTGGTGTTGGCGCATCGACTTTACCACCAGCTGCAATCGTATCGATCACAAGAGAGCCTGAATCCGACGACGTGATAAAGAACACAACCACCAGAATGATACCTACTACCGATGTGATTTCTGCAAACGGCATTACGTCTAACATGGCGAACAGTTTAAGCGGCAGCTCAGCATTGAATACGGCTTCGTAACCGTCATTCACGTACTGGCTGATCGCTGTGCCACCAAAAGCGGTCATCCAAAGCACACAAACCGTCGAAGGAATCAAAATAACGCAGATGATAAATTCACGAACCGAACGTCCACGTGAAACGCGAGCGATAAACATGCCCACGAATGGTGACCAAGAAATCCACCAAGCCCAGTAGAACGCCGTCCAACCTTGCGAATAGTTCACGTCTTCACGTTCAAACGGCATAGACAATGCGGGAATGTTAGTGATGTACGACGCAATGTTGTCGAAAAAGCCAGTCAGAATCGCCATTGTTGGGCCAACGATGATCACAAAGAACAGCAGCATCGCCGCCAGAATCATGTTGATTTCAGACAGACGTTTTACCCCACTATCAAGGCCAGCAACCACCGAGATCAGCGCCAATGCCGTGATCACAACAATCAACACGACTTGAGTTGTGTCGGTCATTGGCACACCAAACAAGAAGTTCAAACCTGTTGCTGCTTGTGAAGCGCCATAGCCGAGCGATGTCGCCAGACCAAATACCGTCGCAACAACTGCGAGAATGTCGATAATGTGCCCTACCCAGCCCCAAACTCGTTCACCAAACAGCGGGTAAAAAATGGAACGCATGGTCAGTGGCAACCCTTTGTTGAACGAAAAAATCGCTAAGCCAAGGGCCAACAACGCATAAATCGACCAAGGGTGAAGTGCCCAGTGGTAAATGGTCGCAGCCATACCAAGTGCAGATGCAGCATCTGTATCACCAACCGCACCACCAAGTGGTGCCCAGTCGGTGCGCACACCATTTTCAATGTTCACGCCGCCAAGTGCAGAGCTGAAGTGCGACATTGGCTCAGACACACCAAAAAACACTAATCCGATGCCCATACCGGCTGCGAACAACATCGCTAGCCAGCCTGCATAAGAGTAATCTGGTGTCGCTTCAGTACCACCAATTCGAACTCGACCAAGCGGTGTCACAATCAAGACCAAGCAGACAATGACAAATACGTTGCCAGAAGCAAGAAAGAACCAGTCAAGATTGGATACTAGCCAAGCACGTAAGCCAGCGAAAAAGGGTTCAACTTGTTGGCGAAAAGTTAGCGTTGCCACAACAAAGAGGACGATAGCCATCCCAGAAATTGCGAAAACTCGGTTGTGAATGTCTAAGCCGAATGGGCCGACTTTTAACGCAACGTTATCCTGACCAATCTGATAGTCAGTATCTATCGCGTTTACCTTTCCATCGGGACGTTTAATCCCACCATTATTGTCGGTGCTCACGAATAATCTCCTTAACAATACGTGACCAAATTTAAATACTTTGTAGGAGTTTGAGTGATGATTAGTTCACATCACCAAGCACAAGTTTAAGTATATGTATTTTCTTAAAGTAGTTGCTCTCATTAGCATCTTAAAAGGAAACACCTCCATCGATCATTTGATGTTTTTGTATTTAAGGTAAATAACATTTATTGCCAAATAGCAGAAATTGGCATGTCTCGGTTAAAGTGATATTGCAACTGAGCTTGAAACAACTCTGCCGTCGCCAATGCATCCGTTAATGCGTGATGCGGTTGATAAGCAGGCAGACCATATCGTTCCCGAGCATGCCCTAACCTCACTGACCCTGGCTTCTTACCTTTTAACTTATTCCAAATGCCTGAACATTCTCGGCGTTGAAGTGCGTACTCGATATCCAATGTATCGACGACGGGAAACTGAATCCCTTCGCCAATGGTGTTTAAAAGCGCATTATAAAAAAACTGCCGCTCGATATTCTTGTAGTGCACCAGCACCACCTTGCCAGCGAGTGCATCCAAAATCTCACCTAATATTTGCGTTAATTGGGGCGCGTTTTTCACTTCAGAATCCGTAATGCCATGAATAACGACAGACTCCTCATTAAGCTCTCGGTTCGGATTTACAATCCAATGCGCTGAACCACTGCACTGCACTCGGTCAATCGTAAACGGCACAAGACCAATGGTAAGAATGGCATCCTCTTCTGCATTTAAGCCCGTCGTTTCAAAATCTACCGAGACAAACGGCACCTCTTTTAATGGCGTATCCCCATTCACCATCGGGGTCGAATAGTAACGCTTCAACCGTTGATCTTGCGCTTGCTCTGCCAACTGCTCAAACAATACTGACCACTCCGGCGTTTGCGAAGTATCGAGCAGCGGTGTACTCGCCTTACTTTTTTCCAACCACATCATTTACTGCTTCTTTGGTAGCGGAACTTAATGAAGTTCTGCGCATTGCTTAGAATTTGGAATGCCGCTTTTAGATTACGACGTTCGAAATCGGACATGTTTTCTGGCTCGATGTTGTTATCCGGCTCGTCGCCATTTTCAATATCCAAGGCTTGGTGACGGATTCGAACCATGTAGATAAGCTCCATCGCATCTCGCAAGTCCATTCCTCGCCCTTTTGGCAGGATCCCGGCGTCATTAATGTCGTCTAATCGATCAAACGAGTTTTGCGAGCGCGAACCAATCGCCAAGGCATGCACTCGAATCAAATCTGCCAGCGGCGCGGTACCGCGTCGTTTAAGGTTGATAGAGTTGCGATGACGCCCATCTTTCTCCATCACGAAATCTTTAAAAAATCCTAACGGCGGGGTTCTTCGAATTGCGTTGTAAGCCATACAAGCCAAAAATCGATTGTTCTTTTTGGCTCGTCTGACGATAAAGCTGCTCAGTTGCTCTGCCCATTTCACCCGGCCATGAATCCCTAGCAAATCGAAGAAAATATTACTGTTTAGCAACCTCTCTGGCGTCGGATGATCGATCCAATCGCCAAAGCACTCTTCCCATTGCGATTTAGTTTTTCGCCATTCAGGATTGGTAGCCATAATGTCGCCCGTACAATAGGTATAGCCGCATGCCGCCAATCCATCACATACAAATTTCGCAAACTGCGCGAAATATTCGCCGTGCTTGTCAGGATCGTAACTGTCATCAAGAATCAGCGCGTTATCTTGGTCGGTGACGATGAGCTGCTCATCTCGCGCCATCGATCCCATCGCAACCAGACAGTATGGAATTGGAGCAGGACCAAGCTCTTGCTCGGCGAGTTCCGCTAATCGTTGCTTAAAGCTGCTGCCAATCACCGACATCGCTCGTCCAATCATGTGTGCGTTGGCGTCTTCATTAACCATGCGAACAAAACAATCTTTCACTTGCAGGGAAACTTGTTTGAGATCCTCCACACTAGTCTGTTGGAAAATCGAGCTCACCAGCAACAAGCTGTTTTGAGATTCGTAACGGACAATGTCCGTCATACCGATGATGCCTATTGGCTTTTTGTCTTTGAGAATCGGCAGATGAT
Organism: Vibrio sp. zbq_1; assembly: GCF_043102935.1. Lineage (NCBI taxonomy): Bacteria > Pseudomonadati > Pseudomonadota > Gammaproteobacteria > Vibrionales > Vibrionaceae > Vibrio > Vibrio sp. zbq_1. Next base: position 102,807 of record NZ_JBICJH010000009.1, on the reverse strand, counting down.
GCACGTTGTAGCGAAGCATGGTCAGCATCGCTTCAAACACATACGCGTTGTAATCAAGCGATACCACATCGTAACTCATGACCTCACTCACCGAGATATTGGTATCAATCCCCTGCGCCAAAACCCGTATACATAAATCGCGGTCAGTAAGAATGCCAAGCAGTTGATCATCATCCTCTTCGGTCAGTTCTTCAGTTGGGCGGACGATGAGCAAGGCGGTGACGTTTTCTTCTGCCATTAGGCTTGCAGCTTCTTGAATAGAAGCGGTCGCTTCGAGTGTCACAGGGTCACGAGTCAGGATTTTACGCGCTTTTGCGGTTGTTAAATCATTGCCATCGGAGCGACTAGAGATCGCATTGCGAAGCCGAGCGCTATCTTCAAGCTCCATAAAATCCGCGAAGTTTTCAAACTCGTCGCAAAGTTCGTTGAAGATGTTCTCAGGAATGCAATACACCAAGGTGTCTTCTATCGCTTTTGCTGGCATACGAACGCGGTTGTTCATGAGCAACCCCATTTGCCCGAACAGGCCACCAGCATCAATACGGTTATAAAGTTCACCTTTGCGTCGATAAATCTCTACCGCACCACTGCGCACCATATACAAGTCGCGAATCGTATCGCCAAATTTGAGGATGTCGGTACCTTGACGGAAATACGCCACTTCTGCATGAATGGCGATTTTTTTTAACTGCTCTTCTGGCAGTTCATCGAAAGGAGGATGTTGGCTAATGAAATTGAGTACTTCTAACTGCTCGGCTTCCATTCTTTATTCCATGCGTTGCCTAAAGTAACCAGATCAATATCATCTCGATTTAGCATAAGCAACAGATAACGCTAAGACTTCTGCTTACCTCATCATGTTATGTTTGCTTCTTCCAAACACAGATTTGAACTCTAATTATTTCACTATTCTTTCTGCCTCTAAATACTGGGCAATAAATATGCAACCCTACTGTGCCGACATGTATTAAAAACTTAAAAATAAATTCAACGTCGTGTTTATCGCCTAAAAACACAAACGAACACATTCATAACTAGATGTTTTAAAAAGATTTATCAATAAAACAACGAAAGTTCATTACTACGAAAAATATGATCACAGAACACCAATAAGCCAAGTCAATCATTTGAAAACTTTTATCAATTTAATTAGAGTACAAAACGTTAACTCGTAATAAACACATAACAAAGGACAATTAACATGGATCCCATACTGGAAGTTAAGGGACTTTATAAAGTGTTTGGAGAAGCTCCGGAGCGAGCATTCTCACTCATCGAAAAAGGCGTTGATAAAGACGATATTTTTGAACAAACTGGCTTAACCGTTGGCGTCAACGATGTATCTCTGACCATCAATGAAGGCGAGATTTTTGTCATTATGGGTCTCTCTGGCTCAGGAAAATCCACTCTCGTTCGACTTCTCAATCGACTCATTGAACCCACCAAAGGCAGTGTTTACCTCAAAGGGAAAGACATTGCTCACATCTCCGAAGAAGAACTGCGCGAAGTTCGTCGGAACAACATTTCAATGGTTTTTCAAAATTTTGCGCTCATGCCCCACATGTCGGTGATAGAAAATGCCGCTTTCGGCCTGGAACTCGCAGGCGTCGATGTGACTGCTCGCCACGAAAGTGCATTATCAGCGTTGCAGAGAGTTGGATTAGACACCTACGCAGAATCGTTTCCTGATGAATTATCAGGTGGTATGAAGCAGCGTGTCGGTCTTGCCCGCGCCCTAGCTTGCGACCCTGATATTTTGCTGATGGATGAAGCGTTCTCAGCGCTCGATCCTTTGATTCGTTCTGAAATGCAGGATGAATTGATTCGTCTGCAAAATGACGATAAACGCACCATCGTATTCATTTCGCACGACTTGGACGAAGCCATGCGCATCGGTGACCGAATTGCCATCATGCAAAACGGCGAAGTTGTGCAAGTCGGCACACCAGATGAAATTCTTCATAACCCCGCCAATGATTATGTCGAGGCGTTTTTCCGCGGCGTTAATGTCGCCAGCGTGCTAACCGTCAAAGATATTGCGCGCAAGAAGCCCGCTGCGGTATTCAAGAAATCCGAACACGACGGCCCAGGCTCTGCCATGCAAATCTTGATGGATCACGACCGTGATTACGGCATCGTCGTCGATAAATCTAGCCGATATTCCGGCATCGTTTCTCTCGACTCCTTACGCTTAGCCCACAAGGAAAATCGCTCCTTGGCCAGCGCACAATTAGAAGATGACGTGACCCTTCAGCCCGACCAGTCTGTGAATGACATTCTCGGCGTCGTGGCGAGCGTTCCTTATGCTGTGCCAGTAGTCGATGAGCAAGGAACCTATTTTGGTGTCGTGACGAAGTCGCGTCTTCTGCAAACACTCGATAAGGATTAAACGATGCCTACAGAGCAAACAAATAACGATCCTTGGTCGCAAACCGCACCAACACAAGAAGACCCGTGGTCACAAGGTAGTGAGGCCGCAACTAACAACGATTGGTTGAACAGCGAAGCCGTGCAAGAGACACCTTTCGATATCATGAACCCATTTCAAGATGCCGTTCTCCCACTCGATAATTGGGTAGAATCTGGGTTGAATTGGCTCGTTGAACATGGTCGCCCTGTTTTTCAAGCCATACGAGTTCCGATCGATTTTATCTTGTCCTCATTCGAAACCGCGTTAGTCTCTACGCCGTCACCGATTATGGTGCTGATCCTATTTTTACTCGCGTGGCAGTTTTCTAACTTCAAACTTGGTTTATCAACGCTAGTATCGCTAGTGTTCATTGGCTTGATCGGCGCTTGGTCTCAAGCCATGACCACGCTCGCTTTGGTGCTCACTTCGGTGTTTTTCTGCTTGTTGATTGGCTTACCCATGGGGATCTGGCTAGCCAGAAGCCAAACCGCCGCCAAGTTTGTAAGACCAATATTGGATGCGATGCAGACCACCCCGGCGTTCGTCTATCTTGTTCCTATCGTGATGCTGTTTGGTATTGGTAACGTACCGGGCGTTGTCGTGACGATCATTTTCGCGCTACCGCCAGTGGTTCGATTGACCATTCTTGGGATTCAACAAGTACCGGAAGAGCTTATCGAAGCAGGTCACTCTTTTGGCGCAAACAAAAAGCAAATGCTGTATCGCATTCAATTGCCACTTGCGCTGCCAACGATCATGGCGGGCGTCAACCAAACCTTAATGCTTTCTCTGTCGATGGTGGTTATCGCCTCGATGATCGCCGTGGGCGGTTTGGGTCAGATGGTGTTACGAGGCATCGGACGACTGGACATGGGTCTGGCCGCTGTCGGCGGTTTAGGCATTGTGATCCTCGCTATTTTGTTGGATCGCATTACGCAAGAGCTTGGCGTCAACGCCGGCAATACCAAACTTCGCTGGTACCATACCGGCCCTATCTCTTATCTGCTCAAATTTAAAACCAACAAGAACCAAAACGACCTAAAACTTAGGAGAAATACGAATGAATAATTCATGGAAGAAAGCGCTGTCTGTCGGCGCGCTAAGCACAATCGCATTTTCGACTTACGGCTTTGCCGGAGAGTTACCGGGTGAAGGCGTCACGGTTCAACCTGTACAGTCCACTGTCGCTGAAGAGACGTTCCAAACGTTGATCGTAAATCGTGCTCTGGAAGCTTTGGGTTACGATGTCCAACCAACCAAAGAAGTGGATTACAACGTCGGTTACACCTCGATAGCAAAAGGTGACGCAACGTTCTTAGCGGTTGGCTGGTTCCCGCTCCATGCAGACAAATACACCATGTCAGGTGGTGATGATAAGTTTTTCCGAGAAGGGCAATACGTCAGTGGCGCAGCGCAAGGCTACCTCATCGATAAGAAAACCGCCGAGAAATACGGCATTACGAACATTGGTCAGTTAAAAGATCCAAAATTGGCGAAACTATTCGACGCAAATGGCGATGGCAAAGCCGATCTTACCGGCTGTAACCCAGGTTGGGGTTGTGAAATGGTGGTAGAGCATCAGTTGGACGCGTTCAAACTTCGTGACACCGTCACTCACAACCAAGGTAACTACGCCGCAATCATTGCTGATACAATCTCCCGCTACAAAAAAGGCGACCCAATTCTTTACTACACATGGACACCGTATTGGGTAAGTGGCGTACTTGTTCCGGGTAAAGACGTCGTTTGGCTAGAGGTGCCGTTCTCGTCTCTTCCTGGTGAACGTAAAGACATCGACACCACACTGAAAAACGGCAAAAACTACGGTTTTGAAATGAACTCTATGCGCATCGTCGCGAACAAAGAGTTCACAGAGAAGAACCCATCGGCAGCGAAACTGTTCGAAATCATCAAACTGAATATCAATGATGTCAGCGCTCAAAACATGATGATGAGCCAAGGTAAAAATAGCGCGGCAGACATCGAAGCGCACGTAAATGGCTGGATTAAAGCCAACCAAACAACCTTTGATGGCTGGATTGAAGAAGCGAAGAAAGCGGCAATGTAACGCCCAAAAACCTTAAGAAACCGCTAAAGCTTTAGCGTATCTTTAGTTCCTCAGTGAGAAAATGAAAAGCCAGTCGATTATTTAGACTGGCTTTTTTATTTAGATTACTCAAGAAAACATCGTATTAATATCAACCACATACCAGCACAAAACCCCAAAAGGCACTGCCATTTAAGCCTTCCTGTCGTTAAATAATTTATCAAAATTTCATTCCTTAAGAATTTCTTAAGTTTCGCGTTTTATTTTGTTGATAACTACTCAAACAAAGGAAGCGCTCATGAAACACCATGCACAAACTTCTGCAGATGGCTTTACTTTAGACATCGTTTATCCAATGCATCCGCTTTGGAGCCAAGTTATCGAGCATGTTTCTCAGCGTTATCAAGAAGCATTCTTTGCCGAGCTAAAACAATTTATGCCGGCGTATTTAACCCTCATTGAAGGCGGCCAAATTATTTCCGTATGCGGCTTTCGCATCGCCGAAGATGAACCCTTGTTCCTTGAACAGTATTTAGAAGACGACGCCCAAAAACTGGTTTCTAACGTATTTAACTGCGACGTAAAACGTTCGAACTTAGTGGAATTCGGTCACTTGGCATCTTTCGCTAAGGGCATGTCATCTCTTCACTTCTACCTCATCGCAGAAATGCTGGTCAACCTCGGTTTTGAATGGTGCATCTTCACCGCGACAGACCCACTTCACGCCATGATGGCGCGCCTAGGATTGGAGCCTCATATCATCGCGCAGGCCGATCAAAACAAAGTCCCCGATGCCGAGTCCACTTGGGGGTCGTACTACGAACATCAACCGCGTGTGTTAGCTGGCAATTTGCAAAAAGGACTAGAGCGTCTTCGATTAGTCCAAGAAAGAAAACGCAAACAAGCCTAGATAGAAAAGTAAACGTCGTTAAAAACGCAAACACAACCACAACAACTTGGTTAAACACAACGCCAGAATATAGGTGATGTATGAATATTCTCCTCGATGCCATTACAAAATGGGCAAAAACGACACCAGATCGAGTAGCACTTGTCGGCTACGAAGCGAATCAAACGGTTGAACTGACTTACTCTGAATTGTTAAACAAGATCGAACTCGTTGCCGCCGAGCTTATTGCACAGAACATAAAAGCACTCGCGCTACGCGCAGAAAACAGCATCAATTGGGCCATTGTTGATTTGGCGGCGATGGCGGCAGACATAGTCGTCGTGCCTATTCCGACTTTTTTCTCTGATGCACAAGTTGAACACACATTAGAGCAATCAGGCGTCGATGCTTTAGTCGGCGATTGGCAAGTATGGTTGGCTTCTCATCCTAAGCAAAGCTTTAACCAGCAAGACCATTCGTTTTCCATTGCAAATTTGCCTTTGCTGCGTCGTAACCAGTTGGGAGATGAAGATACACAGGTAGCTTATCTACCAGAAACCGGAAAAATCACATTTACGTCGGGCTCGACTGGTCAGCCTAAAGGCGTCTGTTTAAGCAATGATCATTTGTGTTTGGTGGCGAAATCGCTCGCCGACGCAGTAAACGGCACGGCGCACTCGCACTTAGTGCTGCTTCCGTTATCGACACTTCTCGAGAACATAACCGGCGTTTATGTTCCACTCATGTTGGGCGTGACGTCATATATTTTACCCGGAGCACAAACCGGCCTACTCGGTTCAAGCCAATTCGAACCGCGTCTGTTTGCACAAGCATTAGCGACCATCAAACCAGAAAGCTTAGTGCTAACACCGGCTTTATTGCTTGCGCTCATTCAGATCGCGAAACAGCAGCCCTCTCTTGTGGGTTCTCTAAAATTTGTCGCCGTTGGCGGCGCAAGAGTGTCGTCGCAACTGATTAACACCGCGCATGCGCTGAACATCCCTGCGTTTGAAGGTTATGGCTTGTCTGAATGTGGCTCTGTTGTTTGTTTGAATACACCAGGCGCATTTAAAGCAGGAACGTGTGGCAAACCGCTTCCGCACACTCAGATTCGTATCGCGGAAGATGGTGAACTGCTCGTCAAAGGCAACGTTGCTCTTGGCTATTTGAATGAGCCGTTTACTCAAGAATGGTTAGCGACTGGCGACTTAGCCCAAATTGACGCGCAAGGTTTTGTCACTCTCTCAGGACGCAAGAAGAACCTTATCGTCACCGCATACGGCAGAAATGTCTCACCGGAATGGATTGAATCAGAAGCGTTGGCGTTTTTGCCGATGACGCCGCTGATCGTTACAGGCGATAGCCAACAAACATTATGCGCTGTCATTGCCAATAGCGAAGACGTCGAAGCAAAGGTTCATGCATTAAACCGAACCCTACCCGATTACGCTCAAATCCGAACCTTATTGCTGCTGAACAACCCACGAGCCATCTCTGGTTGGTACACGGATAACGGCAAGCTCAAACGAAATCAAATCGAACATGATGTGGCTCAGTTATTAGCGAGCACAACGCCTGAATTAACGCTGCAAGCGCAAAAGATCCAACGCATCGATTTGCCCTTTCAGCAACACATTACGTCTTTCCAAACTGCATCTTAGTTAACGGCTTCTTAAGGAGAAGGTTATGACTTTATTTTTCGAACAACTCAAAAAAAGCACTGCCGCTGCTCAACAAGCAATGTTAACTGCGCCAGTCATCGCAGACGTTCAACAAGGCAACATTTCCAAAGATATGTATATCGCCTTTCTCACCCAAGCTTACCATCACGTTAAGCACACCGTTCCCTTGCTGATGGCGTGTGGGGGCCGACTATCTGGCGAATACGAATGGGTACGAGACGCCATTGCCGAATACATCGAGGAAGAGAAAGGCCATCAAGAATGGATTTTAAATGACATCAAAGCATGTGGCGGCGATGCCGAAGCAGTGCGCAACAACAAAGATGTAGGTCAAGTCGGTGCGCCGATTGAATTGATGGTTTCCTACCTTTACCACAACATTGACCGCCACAACCCACTCGCGCTGTTTGGCATGGTGTGGGTATTAGAAGGCACCAGCGTCGGCATTGGTGGCCAAATGGCAGAAAAAATCCAGTCAACGTTAAGCCTACCGCCTTCAGCAATGACTTACCTAATTTCACACAGCGTGTTAGACCAAGATCATCTGCAATTTTTTGAATCACTGATGAACAAAATCACCAAAGTGGAAGATCAACAAGTCATCATCGACTCTGCAAAAATGGTGTTTGCACTGTACGGACAAATGCTGCGCTCTTTGCCTTCTTTCTCAACCCAACAAGCGGCGTGAGGTGAAGCATGATCATTAACAACAGCACCATTCTCCTGACAGGCGCAACGGGCGGAATTGGGCAAGCCATCGCGCGCGAGTTAGCAAAACGCGGAGCCAGCCTCATTCTTGTTGGGCGAAACGAAGAGAGCTTGCAAACACTACAGCGTGAACTGTCAAATCCAGAACGTCATGACGTAGTCGTTGCAGACATCACCTCATCAGAAGGATTAACAGCGATTAAAGATCGAGCGCGCCAACATCAAAAAGTGGACGCACTGATTAACAATGCGGGCAGCAACGATTTCTCGTTGTTAAGCCACAAACGACCAACGCAGATTGCAGACGAAATCCAACTCAATCTCGTTGCGCCGATGCTGCTGTGCCAATCGGCGTTGACGTGGTTAAAGCAACCTGGGGTGATTCTCAATATAGGTTCAACATTCGGCTCAATTGGCTACCCAGGCTATACCTCCTATTGCGCGGCAAAAGCGGGGTTGCACCGGTTTACCGAATCGCTCGACAGAGAGCTGTTCGCAACCGGAATCCGTGCGCTGTATTTGGCACCAAGAGCGACAGAAACCTCACTCAATAGCGATGCCGTCAATGAAATGAATCGACAACTGGGTAACAAAACGGACTCGCCGCAAGTTGTTGCCAATCACGTTGTCACCATGTTGGAAAAAGAAATTTCCGCGAAATGGATTGGTTGGCCAGAAAAACTTTTTGCTCGCATCAATCAACTGCTTCCAAGCGTGGTTTCTTCTGCGATTCGTAAGCAACAAGAAACCATTCACCAATACGTAAACCGAGTCAGTCATTGAAGAGGACATGGACGATGAATTCCAAACAACTACTTTGCGCTTTAACGGTTTGTTCAACGTTAGCTTCGACCGCTGCGTTGGCAGGTAATGCTCCACTGCAACAGGTTCAAAAGAAATGGGCGGAATGTCAGTACAGCACGCCCGATGGTGACGAAAAGGAACAATGCTTCCATCGTGCGATTGCCAAAACCAGTATTTATCTCGACAGAGAACCCGGCAATCCCGAACTCACTGTTTGGCTGGCAATCAATAAAGCATCGCTGGCTGGTGCTCAAGGTGGCTTAGGTGCACTATCACTCGCCAAAGAAGCCAAATCTTTACTCGAAGGGGTAATTGCAACGTCACCGCAAACGCTTGATGGCTCTGCATACACCAGTTTAGGTTCTTTGTATTACAAAGTTCCGGGGTGGCCAATTGGCTTTGGTGATGACGATAAAGCCGAAGAAATGTTGAAAAAAGCGTTAGAGATCAATCCAAAAGGCATCGATCCGAACTATTTTTATGGAGACTTCCTTGCAGAAGAAGGTCGAGACAAAGAAGCGAAAGTGTATTTGACTCGCGCAATGCAAGCATCACCTCGCCCTGACCGACCTTTGGCGGATAAAGGTCGAAAACTGGAAATTGAAGCGACTCTTGGGAGATTGAAATAATCTATGCGCTTATTACTCGTAGAAGATGACAAACTACTCGGTCAATCCATGGTGACTTCATTAAGTCGCCATGGGTACACCGTGGATTGGGTGGAAAAAGGGTCTGGCGTGACTAGCGCACTCAAAACAGAAGCGTTCACTGCCGTGATTTTGGATCTCACTCTCCCCGATATCGATGGATTGGAAGTTCTGCGTAATATTCGCAAAGGCGGATTTAAGCTCCCAGTGATGATACTTACCGCACGAGACGACATTCGCGATCGCGTTCAAGGCCTTGATGGCGGCGCAGATGATTACCTCGGAAAACCGTTTGCACTCGAAGAGTTGCTCGCTCGCTTGCGTGTGTTGATTCGCCGTCAATCCGGCAGTGCAGAAGAAATCATTCAAGTTGGGCAGTTATCTTTATCCCTATCGGAACAAAGCATTCGCTACGATGACGCGCCGCTTAAACTCACACGCAATGAATTTAAAATCCTCACCAGCTTGATGACGAACGCCGGACGCGTGCAAAGTAAGGAGCAATTGCAACAATCACTACATGGCTGGGATGAAGGTTCAAGCGACAACGCGATAGAAGTTCACATTCATAACCTGCGTAAAAAAGCCCCCAACGTCGCCATCAAGAACATTCGTGGTGTGGGGTACATTCTTGAAAAATAAAAAACCTTACTCCATTAAACGCCAACTGACGCTCTCGGTTGGCTTGTTAGTCAGCGCGCTTTTGCTTATTTCTTTGTACTTCAGCTTTCAGTCAGCCAAACACGAAGTCGAAGAAGTTTATGACGCTAGGCTTGGGCAATCCGCTAAGCTGATGCTGCTGACGCTGTCCATTTCAACCGAAACGGACACGCTCGCCAACCACAGAGAGCTATTCGACCAGTGGATGAAGAACATTGATTCTTTGGCAAAGAGCGACGAAGACAAAGCCACCAAGTTTGGTCACCCCTACGAGCAGAATCTCGTTTTTCAATTCTACCGTGACAACAAGTTGATCTGGAGTTCCACTCCGAATCTGCGCTCTCTTTCTTCTTCTTTTGACAACAACGGCTACGCCGACATTACCAAAGACGGCTTGCAGTGGCGCACTTTCCAACTCTCATTACCACAGACTGAGCATGAGAACGAATACGTGGTCGTTGCTGAAAAGCAAAAGATACGGAAAGAGATCATCCACGAAATCGCTCTGTCGACGTCCATCGAACAGTTACTACTATTGCCGACTTTGCTGCTGTTGCTGTTCTGGCTGATAGACAGGTATTTCAGACCGATTAACGATCTACGCACGGCTATCACGCAACGAAACGTGCACCGCTTAGACCGCATTCATGTTACCGACAACACAACCGAGCTTGCTCCGTTGGTGGAAGCACTCAATTCATTGCTTTCTGAACTTGAACAAGCGTGGCAGAGAGAGAAGCGCTTTACGCGAGCCGCCGCACACGAGCTCAAAACGCCGCTGACAATCCTGCGCCTAAACGTAGAAAACGCTCTTGAAAGTAATGACCCAGAGCAGCTACGCGGAGACTTACACAACATCCTTCAAGGCATTGAAAGAACCGACCGTCTCATCCACCAACTGCTTACGCTTGCTAAAGTAGACAGTTTATCTGAACGTGTCTTTGACAACGTCGAACTAACGCCATTGCTGCAAACCGTCGTCGCCGATTTAGCGCCACTTGCTTTAAGACAAGATCAAGACATCAGCCTCTCACCAGCGGAAGTCGCACTTTCTGGCGACAAAATGTTGTTAGAGGTATTGTTCCGTAACCTTGTAGACAACGCCATTCGCTATTCAGGCGCACACAGCGAAATCCAAGTTAGTGTGCAAGAAAATAGAAATGCGATCAAAATCTTGATTTCCGACACTGGCCCGGAGATTCCACAAGAAACGCGAGAAAGGATCTTTGAACAATTCTACCGAGGTCACTCAGAAAAAGGCGATGGTGCAGGGTTGGGCATGTCTATTTGCAAAGACATCGCCACGCTACACAGCGCAACAATAGAGCTGATTCCGAGAGAAAATGGCAAGAACACGTTTGTCGTCGCATTCCCAAAGTACTAGCGAAAAAAGACGACTAAAAAGGCGATATGGAGCACACTTCTATCGCCTTGTTTCGCACCAAGTATGAGACGCCCCCCACTCTTACATAGACATACGAATACTTACAATTCAGTCCATAGATTTTCATTATAATTCACGTTTATTTCACGCTCGCTTTGCTAGAAACGACACAACATCACGACTAAGTCCATCACAAAATAAATATGAAAAGTTCGTCTAAGAGACCCATGTTTGGGCCATTGCAGCCTCTCGCTGTTTTTTCTTTGTTTTCACTTGCATTTTTGTCCATATCACGCATTTTACTCGCCTTTTGGCAGTTTGATCGTATTGAATCCTTCAACGACTTCCTTTACATCCTAGGCCAAGGCGTGCGTGTTGATATCGCAACGTTATGCTGGTTGTTCATCCTCCCTGCTCTGCTTTCTTCTTTCATGCCACTAAAAGGCAAGGTCGGAGAATGCTGGAAATGGGTATTGCGCCTTTGGATGGTCGCAGGGCTATGGATTCTTGTGTACATGGAATTGGCAACGGCGCCATTCATTCAAGAATATGACCTGCGTCCGAACCGCCTGTTTGTTGAATACCTCATCTACCCGAAAGAAGTGATGAGCATGCTTTGGACTGGCTACAAACTAGAACTGTTTATTGGTGCGATCGGCACCGCTTTGACGCTAGTTTTAGGCTGGAAATGGAGCAAAAAACTGACCGATAGCGCGCAACAAATCAATTGGAAATGGCGCCCTCTTTTGGCGATTTTCGTTGTGCTTCTTTGTGTTGCAGGCGCTCGTTCGTCTTTGGGTCACCGTCCGCTCAACCCTGCTATGGTGGCGTTTTCGAACGATCCACTGCTTAACGACTTAGCACTGAATTCGTCTTACTCATTGCTATTTGCTGTCAACAATATGAAGTCAGAAAAGAGCGCAGAGCAGTTCTACGGCAAGATGGACAATCAAAAAATGTTGGATCTCGTTCGCGCTTCATCAACGAAGGTCAACTTTGATCCTACATTGCTACCAACCATGAACAGCAACCCAGCGACGTACCAAGGCAAGCGTAAAAACTTGGTTATCTTGTTACAAGAGAGCTTGGGCGCACAGTTTGTGGGCTCTTTGGGTGGTCTGCCTCTTACACCAAACCTTGATGAACTGATGCAAGAAGGCTGGCAGTTTACACAAATGTACGCAACGGGCACTCGTTCAGTTCGTGGTATCGAAGCGGTAACAACTGGCTTCCCGCCATCGCCTTCTCGCGCGGTTGTTAAACTGAGTAAGAGCCAAACGGGTTTCTTTACTATTGCTGATTTGCTGAAAGAACAAGGCTACCACACACAGTTCATTTACGGCGGTGAAGCAAACTTCGATAACATGAAGACCTTCTTCTTCGGCAATGGCTTCGACCAAATTGTTGAAGAGAAAAACTATACGAACCCAGGTTTTGTTGGCTCTTGGGGAGTCAGTGACGAAGATCTTTACAATAAAGCAGATGAAGAGTTTGAGCGCCTTTCAAAAGGCGACAAACCTTTCTTCAGCCTTGTGTTCACATCAAGCAACCACAGTCCTTATGAGTACCCAGAAGGTAAAATCGAACAATACGATTCTGAGCACATGACGCGAAACAACGCGGTGAAATACTCAGATTACGCTTTGGGTACGTTCTTCGACAAAGCGAAAAAATCATCATACTGGGATGACACGATTTTCATCGTAATTGCGGACCACGATGCTCGTGTATTTGGTGCAAACCTTGTTCCTGTTAAGCACTTCCACATCCCTGCTTTGATCATTGGTAAAGACATTCAACCACGTAAAGATGACCGCATCGCCAACAACATTGATATGCCGCCAACGCTGCTGTCTCTTATTGGTGTGGACGCAAAAACACCGATGATTGGCCGTGACTTAACTAAGCCACTGGCTCGCGAAGATGAACGCGCAATGATGCAGTACGACAAAAACTTCGGTTACTTAACCCGAGATAACTTAGTTGTACTTTCTCCTGGCGAAAAAGTGTCGACCATGGAATACGACTTTGAAAGCCAAACGATGAAACCGCTAAAGGTCGATGAATCCGTTATTGACCGCGCAAAAGCAAACGCGCTGTTTGCATCTAAAGCGTATCAAAACAACTGGTACTCTTCGAAACGTGCTAACTAGTACTCGTTGATTCAGTTAGGAAAAAAGGAGCCAAATGGCTCCTTTGCTTTGTTTTAGAGCGACTAGATTTTTAACGTGAAAATTCACTACTGACAGCACCTGTCATGCTCTTTCGGTAAATTCAGCCTCATCTATTTAACAAAGTTGAGGAATAAAACATGCTGACTATCAATTCATTCGTTCTCTATGTAGAAAACATTCACGTGAGCCAAACATTTTACTCGAGACTGTTTGATTGCGAGGTCACGCTTTTATCTCCTACATTTGCTTCTATGCCACTTTCCCATAGCGTCAAACTTACGCTCAAACAAAGTGACGCGCTCACTCCAGTCAGCATGGTGAAAGGTGGAGGAGCCGAATTATCGTTGTCTGTAGCAGACGGACATCAACTGGAGCTGGTTTACAACAAGTGGAAAGAGATGGGCGTAGACTTTATTCAGCCACCAATGACCTCGATGTATGGGTTAAATTTTGTAGCGACCGATCCTGATAAGCATCGCATTCGCGTGTTCATTATTGAATAAAAATGCGTTAAAAATGCTTTTTACCATTCCCAACTAGACTTCAATAAATTAGACTCAGGGGACACTTATAAGCTGCGTTGTATATAACTAAAGGAATGCCCATGAGCTCAAGTATGATCCTTAGCGAATCCCTAATTGAAAGTGGACGTGATATCCCACTAAAAGAACTGCTTTATGCAAAGCGCGTGTTAGACAACTACATGGCGGTAGCAAAAGACACAAGCCCGCTTGAGCTATTAACAGAAATGAAAGCTGCAGCTAAACAAGTAGAATACTTCACTACAAATAACAATCCGTGTGAAGCGCGCAATGTCATTAGCAGTATGATTGATGAGATCGACAGTGCGGAAACGTTTGCTGCTTTCAAAACTCTCGCAGGAAAGCCATCTCAAGCTTTGAACGAATTAATTGAAGATCGCGCTCAACTCATTAGGTATGAACGAGAACTTTTGCTTGCATCAGGTTATGATGCCTCTCGTATCTAACGAGTTTTAGCTTAACATAGGTAAAAGGAAAGGAGCTCAGTGAGCTCCTTTTTGTATGAACAATCGAGTGTATTTTTAAGCTTACAAACCCATATCCGATGTGATTTCTTTGATCTGTTTGAGATCCATTTTGTAGACTTCAATTAGTTGATCAATTTGGCTAAGTCGAGAATTTGCTTCATCGTGCTTATCGCAAGCATCGGATTTTACATCCCACGACTTCCCTTCTAAGAACACATCACACTCTTTCTTCAGCTTGTCGATTTTCGGCAATAGCTTCTCTCGCTCTTTCTCTAACGCTTCTAGATCTTGCGAGATTTTGAGTTCTTTCTGGAACACTTCACGAGAGCGTTCAAACATGGTTGCTTGCATATCCGCTTGGCGAGTAAGCTTTTCATTCTCTGTCTTACTCGAGCTCAACTTGTCATTCTGTTGCTTCACTTGAGATTCCAACGACAAGTTAACCTTCTCGACCTCGGTAAGCTGAGCTTGTAATTTTTTCAGCGCTTTCTGATGTGCGGCGTCCTTTTCTGCGAGCAGTGCATCCACTTTCTCTTGGATTTCTTTGTCTAGCGATTCTTCACGAGTTTTAACTTGAGAAACTAACGCGGTTTTATCTTGCGCAAGCGCTTGATATTTATCTTCTAAAACTTGGTAAGTAGATTCCCATTTATTCGCCGTCAAAACGGAGCCAGCCAAGCCCCCAAATGCCAAGCCTAGTACCGCTGCAATTGCGATATATATGTGTGTGCGTTTGTCACGTTCCTCAATGACAACCACTTCATCTTGTTCTTCAATATTTTTTTGAGAAGTCACCGTATATTACTCCAAGGACTCTTCTATCTTGCTAGCGAATCAGTTCCGCAATCACAATGGATGCGGTATAAATCAGGAATGCGCCAATCAATGTTATGACGGTCGCTTTTTGGACTTTTTCATTGGTTCGATAACGGAATAGCACAAACGCTACAACTATCAATACCGCAATGGCTAACAATCTGGTCATACAGCCTCCTTGTCCAATCGCGTAAAACTGACTAACTCCTGAGACAGTTTCACAAAAGTTTATTGTAACTCATTTCTACGTTACGCAAGGTCAACTTAGCGTAGATTTTCATTCGCGTGCGCTAGATTGGATCAATTTTGTGCTCTTAATTGAATAACTTACCTAAGGCTCACTGGCGATGCATTACCAACAATTATGTTGAGAAATGCGAATATTGCCGATAGAAATAATATCAGTTCCCTACTCTACTCAACAAACCTCTATCCAGTACGTCATAAAAATACCTTTTGTTCAAAAATGTGTTGAAAATAAATCGTCCAAGGGTGTTGAAATGGTCAAGAAACATGATAGAGTTCACACGTTAATGGTGACCAGCATCATTAACTAACCTTTACTCATTTGATTGAGTAAATGTTCCGATGAAGACTGCAGGAGAGTGGTTATTAACCAAACTTTAACATTTGGTTAGATTAACTCGCCGAAGAATTAACTATTTCAGGTGCTACCTTGGTAGC
Source organism: Vibrio sp. zbq_1 (assembly GCF_043102935.1). Lineage (NCBI taxonomy): Bacteria > Pseudomonadati > Pseudomonadota > Gammaproteobacteria > Vibrionales > Vibrionaceae > Vibrio > Vibrio sp. zbq_1. The sequence continues at coordinate 86,893 of NZ_JBICJH010000009.1, read as the reverse complement.
GGGGACTGTAGTTGGAGGAACCTCTGGAGAGAACCGTTAAATCGGTCGCCGAAGGAGCAAGTCCTGCACATGTGTGCGGGGTGAAACTCTCAGGCAAAAGGACAGAGGAGTGGAAAGTTACAACCTAACTATTTGGCGTTCCCGCCTTCTTTAAATAGCTTAGTTCTATTAGAGATCCTTGATCTCGTCCTTTCCCTCTTCTCCTTATTAGTTGTTTTATTAAGGGGAAATCATGAACGACCTACAATCTTTACTACAAACCATTGATAACTTTGTCTGGGGTCCACCACTGCTTATTTTGCTTGTGGGAACCGGTGTTTACTTCACTTTTAGCCTAGGCTTGATCCAGTTTAAACACCTACCAACCGCGTTAGCGATGGTATTCAGTAAAGATAAGTCATCTGATAAACAGGGTGACGTTTCTAGCTTCGCAGCACTTTGTACTGCACTTTCTGCAACTATCGGTACTGGTAACATTGTCGGCGTTGCAACCGCAATCAAACTTGGTGGCCCTGGCGCCCTATTCTGGATGTGGCTTGCAGCCCTATTCGGAATGGCGACGAAATACGCTGAGTGTCTGCTTGCTGTTAAATACCGACGCGTTGACGACAATGGCCAAATGATTGGTGGCCCAATGTACTACCTACAATATGGTGTTGGCTCTAAAGCACTAGCCATCATGTTTGCGGTATTCTCACTTGGGGTTGCTTGTTTTGGTATCGGTACGTTCCCGCAAGTAAATGCGATTCTTGATGCAAGTGAAATCTCTCTAGGTGTAAACCGTGAGCTTGCAGCTTTCATCCTGACGCTTTTGGTTGCATTTGTAACTCTAGGTGGCATCAAATCTATCGCAAGTGTCGCAGGTAAAGTGGTTCCAGCAATGGCGCTGTTTTATGTGTTGGCGTGTCTTAGCGTGATCATCATGAACGCAGATCAACTACTAAATGCTGTTGAACTTGTGTTGGTATCTGCTTTCACGTCTACCGCAGCAACGGGCGGTTTCCTAGGTGCTAGCATCATGTTGGCAATCCAATCTGGTATTGCGCGTGGTGTATTCTCCAACGAATCGGGTTTGGGTAGCGCGCCAATGGCCGCAGCAGCAGCGAAAACAGACTCTTGTGTTAAACAAGGTTTGATTTCGATGACAGGTACCTTCTTCGATACCATCATCATTTGTACCATGACAGGTCTAGCCCTGATCCTAACTGGCGCTTGGCAAAGTGACTTGTCAGGTGCCGCGATGACAACACATGCCTTTGCTGTTGGTCTCAACGCAGAAACATTTGGCCCAATGCTGGTGTCTATCGGTCTGATGTTCTTTGCGTTTACAACGATCCTTGGTTGGAACTACTACGGTGAGCGTTGTGTGGTGTTCCTAATGGGCACAAAAGCGGTTCTGCCTTACAAGATTATCTTCCTTGCTCTAGTGGCTTCAGGCGCGTTCCTGCATCTAGACATGATTTGGATTCTGGCAGATATCGTAAATGGCTTGATGGCGATCCCTAACCTTATTGGTTTGATTGCGCTTCGTCATGTTGTACTGGCAGAAACTAAATTGTTCTTTAACCCTTCAGTTCAATCTGATGATCTTGATGCGGTAAAAGCATAGCTCTACAAAGAACCGTTAAGCCTGCACTTAAACGAGTTAGAAACCTTAAAACACAAAGCCCGCTCATGTTTAGCGGGCTTTATTTTTATCTAGATTCAGATGACAGCGTTAATCACGTAACCACTGATGTTCAACCTTCTCTCCACGCTGCTCAAAAAACTTAGCGTTTTGCTGTTTGAACTGATCAACTTTAATATCCGCGATTGGCCAATGGGCAAAATCTTCCGTAATGAAAGACTCATCAACGCCAAATTCTAGCGAATCTAAATGCTTACCTATGTAACGGTAAAAATAACTCTGTCCGACGCTATCACACACCATTGGCACATGCGCCATTCGCTGGCGATTCACTGATACGGATGCCCAAGTTGTGGTGTTCGGTTTGCAAGTTTTCTCCTGCACAACATCGATTTCAAACTTGTTGTCTAACGTCGTAGATACAAAAACGACGATCGCATCGTCAAGGTAAACTCGTCTTAACAAGAGCTGTTTGGTGTCGTACGTTCGCGCCTTTTGGATACCATTAGAAAACGGCTCAAAGTGCGCCCAGTGCCACCCCCACTCCATCCCCCGAGGTGAAAACTTGATTTGTGGTAATGTCATCCAAGCAACAGCACTCGCAAACCCCAACAAAAACAGCGTCAGCATTAAAGCAAGTCGGTATAAATTGCGCATTTAAAGTGGTTCTTCAATCAGTAACTTAATTCCTAGCGCAACAAGCACAGCACCTGTTACTCCTTCCATCCATTTCATAAAGCTGGCATTTTTGAGCAAGTTCTTTGCTGAGTTTAAAGCCCCTGCCAAGCCACATTGCCAAACCATTGCGATAACAAAATGGATAGCGGCCATCGTCATAGATTGCAACAATGGTGAGCCTTCCGGATTAACGAATTGCGGTAAAAATGCCAAGTAAAACACTGCCGTTTTTGGGTTTAGTACATTTGAGAGAAAGCCCTCTCTAAACGAACGTTTTCCACTGTATACCTGCTGAATTTGTTCAGCGACAGTAATGCCTCCGTCTGAAGCCATTAACGCTTTCAAACTGCTGATACCAAGCCAAATGAGGTACGCGGCTCCAATCATTTTAACGATTTGGAATAGCTCAGCAGATTGTGCAAGGATGGCAGAAATGCCCACGGCAGAGAAAAACGCATGTACAAACAAGCCAAAACAAATGCCTAAACTTGTTGTACACCCATCTTTTACGCCCGAACGACTTGTATTACGAAGAACCAATGCGGTATCCAGCCCCGGCGTCAGCGTTAAAATCGTGATAGCGATAAGAAACGCTTCAAAATTTAGTATGTCCATATTGTTGTGATAATTAATGGGTAATGTGTCATCAATACCGACAATCAACTCGATTCGCAAGCTTCTTTTTTAAGAGCGCTATACAACCGGATGAATTTGTGGACAATGAGACGTCATTAAATGTTAATTATTAGTAAATTAACTTCAGTTGCTTAGCGCGACTTGATGTGAAGGACCCTTTTCAGGTGTTTAGGGAAAGAACAAAAATAAGAGTAGTCACAATGAATTCATTTACAAAACTCGTCGAACATTCAAAAAAAGTCGCCAACTTTGGCCATTTATTAGAAATTGTAGGCTGGGATCAAGCTGCTGTGATGCCTTCAGGCGGTGCTGAAGCACGCTCCAACGCAATGGCTGAACTTGAAGTACACATCCACTCGCTCATGACTCAGCCGCATCTTGAGGATCTATTTGCGCAAGCAGAAGAAGAAACCCTCGCCACGCAAGAGCGAGCCATGTTACGTGAAATGAAACGCGAATGGCAGCTTGCAAACCTTCTTCCAGAATCATTAGTTCAAGCAAGTTCTCTTGCCGGTTCGAAGTGTGAGCACGCGTGGCGCACACAGCGTGCTAATAATGACTGGGCCGGTTTTGAGAAGAACTGGGCAGAAGTTGTAAAGCTTTCCCAAGAAGAGGCTCAAATTCGTGCAGACGCAAATGGCACAACGCCATACGATGCGATGCTGAATGTTTACGAGCCAGGCACGACGTCGGCTTCTTTAGATACACTGTTTTCTGACGTCAAAACATGGTTGCCTTCTTTAATTGACGAAGCAATTGAAAAGCAAAAATCAAATAACATTCTGCTTCCTAACGGCCATTACCCTGCTGAAAAACAAAAAGCACTGGGCTTGCAAGTGATGAAGCTGCTCCAGTTCGATTTCGAGCATGGTCGACTCGATGAGAGTGTCCACCCGTTCTGTGGCGGCGTTCCTACCGATGTGCGTATCACAACTCGTTACGATGAGAGTGAGTTTATGCAATCATTAATGGGAATCGTGCACGAAACTGGTCACGCTCGTTATGAACAAGGCTTACCTAAGGAATTGGCTGGCACACCAGCGGGTGAAGCGCGCTCGATGGGCATTCATGAGTCACAATCTCTATTCTTCGAGATGCAAATTGGCCGCAACAACGCCTTTATCGATCATCTTGCTCGCTTGGCTTCAAATCATTTCTCTGGCAACGAGTTCGCGAAGGACAATCTAGTGAAGATATACACGCGAGTAGAAAAAGGCTTCATCCGAGTTGATGCAGATGAACTGACCTACCCTGCGCACGTTATCCTTCGCTACGAAATTGAACGAGATCTCATGAACGGTGTGATTAAACACACTGACGTCCCTGAATTGTGGAACGAGAAAATGAAAGCGTATCTGGGTCTATCTACAGAGGGCAACTTCAAAAATGGTTGTATGCAAGACATCCATTGGACTGACGGCTCTTTTGGTTATTTCCCATCGTACACACTAGGAGCCATGTACGCGGCACAATTTATGGCAGCGATGAAGAAGACTATCGACGTTGATGGCGTAATTCAAAGTGGTGACCTTTCACCTATCTTTACTTGGCTATCAGACAATATTTGGAGCAAAGGCAGCTTGTTAACGACCGATGAGCTCGTAAAACACGCAACAGGAGAAACGCTTAATGCTCAACACTTCCAAGCCCACTTGAAAAGTCGTTACCTATAACTGCTGAACTTAATATAACGTTAAGACCCACGAGTTAAGACTCAAGAAAGTCAATGCCCAAGGAACGTAGCTCCTTGGGCATTTTTCTTTTTAAATACTGATATCCATTGCAGGGACAAGTCTTGGTTTATACAAGCAGTCTTCACCTTCTGGCCTAGTTTTAAAACGTCGGTGGAGCCACATGTATTGGCTTGGGCTTGCCATAATAGATGTTTCAACAATTTTATTAACGAAAGCCGCAGCACTATCGGGGTCGTCTTTTGGAAAACCATCCACTGGCGCATCAATCGTCAACGTATAATGCCCATCTTCGCCTCTGACCATCGTAAATGGGACAATTGCGCAATTTGTATTATCGACTAGCAAGCTAGTGCCCGTTGTTGTACAGGCATTTTTAACCGCGAACAACGGAGCAAACGTCGAACGTCTGTTTCCGTAATCATGATCCGGCGCATACCAAACACGCTCGCCAGAGTTGAGTGCTTCAAGCATGGCTTTGACATTTTTACGATCGATCAACGTACGGTTAGAACGAGAACGGCCTTTGTATTGGAAATAGTCGAAACACGGATTGTTGTTTGGTCGATAGACACCCGTCCCAGATTTTTGAATGCCAAATGCGCGAGCACCTAATTCCAAGTTCATTGAATGGACGGCCAACATTAAGGCACCTTTACCGGACTTTTCTAACGCTTCTAAATGCTCCATTCCTTTAATCGTAACGTGCTTACTGACTCTTTTATCTGACCAAAACCATGCCATCGCTGTTTCGAAGAGTGCAATACCGGAGTTGTCGATATTATCTTTTAAAATTGCCTCGCGTTGAGATTCGCCCATGTGAGGAAAACAAAGCTCAAGATTGCGCCGTATCGTCACTTGACGCTTTTTCATTATTCGCATGGCTAAACGGCCAATACCGCGTCCTAGCGCTAATTGAATATTAAAAGGAAGAAGGCTCAATGAGTACATCACGCCGATGAGAATTAACGTACCCCAATAACGAGGTAAAAGAAATTTAGCCTTAAATTCAGGCTTTTTGTATTTATTCATGTATGAAATGTTCAGATGCGAGCATCTATAAGTGGGAGAAACAATGATAATAAAAAGCACTTTTATCATTGATAACGCTAATAACATAAATTAAAGCGCGCGGATTCTATGGTTCTTCGACACACTACACAATAAGAACTTTACAAGAATATGTTGGGCGTGCAAAAACACCAAAGACGAGCTCGGACATTACCATCTACTGATGAAATGAATCCACCCGCCTTTCATAAAGTTTGGATAAACATAACCGTGTATTTACAATACCTTGGGTTTCGTATTACCCCCAAAGAGCGGCGATCAGAAAAATAGCCGCAAACAATCCAGCGACAACTAACATTAAGTATGATAGCTTGCCTGTTCCACCTTTTGGCGCTTGATTACAACATCCCATTTGACTTCTCCTTAACGATTTTCGTTCCCTTTAACTTAACGCTTACCCTTGGGTGAAGGTCAACCTGTGGCAGTTTGTTGTGTGTCTTTTTACTTTTTTCGCGCCAACACACCAACGCAAACGTTTACATCGATTACAAATAAATCACTGAGTTTTCGGTTCATTTTTGGGTAAATACATACCATTTTTCGCTATATACCCGCCGTTTATAACAACCCTACAATACGCACGTCTTACTTGTAGCACGCGGGTTTTCCAACCATGAACTCGTGGCTCGTTTATTAAAGGTATCGAATGAGCAATATCGCCAAGTCCGCTGTTAAACTCAGTGTTTTCTCTGTGATCATGATTACGGTTACATCCGTTGATAGCATCAGAAACATACCGGGTGCCGCCTTATTTGGTAGTCATGCCATCTCTTTCTTTTTACTTGCTGGTTTATGCTTTTTCGTTCCCACGGCTTTAGTGTGTGCCGAGCTAAGCACGACTTACCCTCAACAGGGTGGCGTCTATCTTTGGGGAAAAGAAACGATTGGACCTAACTTCGGCTTTGCGACAGTTTGGTATCAATATGCGGAAAATATCGTTTATTACCCGCCTCTGATCTCTTTCATTGTCGCTACAGGTGCCTACCCATTTTTCCCAGAACTGGCGCAGAATAATATTTTCATGTTAATCATGATTAATGTGATTTTTTGGGCGCTAACGTTAGTAAATATATTCGGCTTACGTTTGTCATCGATGATCACAAACGTGTTTGGCACTCTAGGGCTCATTTTCCCAATTTTGCTGATCATTGGCTTGGGTGGTTACTGGGCATATACCAATCCGGGTGAGTCTCATATCTCCCTTAGTCATGTCTCTGACTGGCTACCCGATTTCTCTCAAGATGGAATTGGGGCAGGTTTCACCGCAGTCGTGCTTTCATTGACTGGTTTAGAAATTACCACCTCATATGCGAGTGAAGTAGAAAATCCACAAAAGGCGTATCCAAAAGCACTCTTGGCTTCTACGGCGCTGATTTTGGTTTCTTTAACAGCTTGCTCGCTGTCAATTTCATCGGTGGTATCAAGCGATCACGCCAGCTTAAGCGAAGGTGTGATCTTGGCGTTCAAAACCTTCTTTGATGATTTGAACCTCTCGTTCATGCTGCCTGTGATAGCTTTGGCGATTGTGTTTGGCACGCTAGCAAGCTTGAACAACTGGATTATTGCACCGACAAAGAGCCTGCATGTGGCGGCGAAAGACCAGTTTATGCCACTCGCACTGGCGAAAGAAAATCAAAACCAAGCACCTGTCTCCCTACTCTTATTGCAAGGGGCTATCGTTAGCGTGTTGTCCTTAGTGTTTATTTTGGTTCCAAACGTTAACCAAGGTATGTGGCTGCTGAATATCTTAATGACTCAGTTATACATGGTGATGTACGTGTGTATCTTTATTAGCTTTTTGGTGTCACGACGCAAACACGCAAACATCGAACGACCATTTCGTGTCCCTGGCGGCAAAGTGGGAATGAGCTTAGTGGCAGGTTTAGGATTAATTAGCTGTATGATCACTATCGTGGTGTCGTTCGACGTACCAGCAGGTATCAGCGCAGAAACGGGCGCGTATGCACTCGTATTGGGGTTCATCGCATTCAGTTTGCCAGCTATCGCGGCGGTGATGTATCGCAATCGAAAAGTTCGCTCTCAAGCTCAACTAATCGAAGCTTTAGCAAGCTAATTTTTCCGAAATACGCAATAGATTAAAGCCGCGGCAGTTACCTGTCGCGGCTTTTTATTTTTACATATTTTGTCTAAATGTCATGCAAAGCATTCTTGCAACCCCACGCGTTCTAGTGGGTATTTCGTTTACCTTCTTTTTGGTATTGCTGAGAAATTTCGAAGTAGATATGCATGTCTATTGGCTCAGGTGTATTCAAAAGCATTTTGCCGACTTCGCGCTGAAAATGGCCGTAGTTCCCAAGCTCATCGGTTAGGCCTAGTTGCTCGTAACATGATTCGCTTGCGAACATGCCATACGCGTAATAATGATGATTTAGATCTTTTTGTTTGTCATAGCCAAGCTCTTGAAGTGCCTGATCAATTTCATCGGGAACGTAAGTGTTTTTATCGCCAAACGAACGCAACAACACGCTTGGAACCTCTTGAGCAATGCTCTGAATTTTCGTTTTTTTCTTAAAAATACCGAACATAATGTCCTCCACTGACGATGTCTCCAAATACCGCACACAACGTGGGTTGAGCGAGCGAATAGTTTTTAGTATGGCTCACGATTTAGAGACTAAGTTACATTCAAGTCACGTTTGTATACTAACTTGATCGCATAATGCGCATCAAATAATAGTCACCTCGTTTCAACCTCGTCTCATCAGAAACCCTGTTTTAATCACAATTGCTGGCTGCTTTGCTGTGCCTTTCCCATACTATCTAATAGGTGTCGCCATCTTCTGCTATCAGCGTTTTGAAATAACCTTGGCTAAAGTCACATTTCGTATCGACATCCATTTTAATTTAAGTTAGCTTTAGAAGTATAGACGTCTAGATTGACTAAGCTTAGGGAGAGAAAGTCGTGCCAATTAGAATTCCAGATCAACTACCTGCTTCAGATGTACTAAGGACAGAGAACATCTTTGTAATGAGCGAAACTCGTGCCGCGAGTCAAGAAATACGTCCTTTGCGAGTACTGATTCTGAATTTGATGCCCAAGAAAATCGAAACAGAAACGCAGTTTCTTCGCCTTCTTTCAAACAGTCCATTGCAAGTAAACGTCGAGCTACTGCGCATCGATAATCGACCAAGCAAAAACACACCAACCGAGCATTTAGATACGTTTTACCGTCAGTTTGAGATGGTAAAAGGGAAGAATTTCGACGGTCTTATCATCACTGGTGCGCCACTTGGTCTGGTGCAATTTGAAGATGTGATCTATTGGGATCATTTAAAAACCATCATGGAATGGGCAAAAGACCATGTTACCTCGACGTTGTATGTGTGTTGGGCGGCGCAAGCTGGCTTAAAGTTGTTGTATGACTTGCCGAAAAAAACGCGTAAAGAAAAGCTTTCCGGTGTATATCATCACCAAATTCATAATCCATTCCACCCTATTTTGCGCGGGTTTGATGATACGTTTTTAGCGCCCCATTCGCGTTATGCCGATTTTTCGCCACACTTTTTAGAAGAACATACTGACTTAGATATTCTCGCCACATCCGATGTGGCGGGCGTATATCTGGCAACGACCAAAGACAAGCGAAACGTGTTTGTTACCGGCCATCCAGAGTATGACTCGCACACTCTTCACAATGAGTACATTCGGGATTTGGGTGAAGGGATGGAGCCAGCTATTCCGGTCAATTACTACCCGAACAACAACCCAGATAACCCTCCCATAGCGAGTTGGCGAAGCCACGGACACTTGCTGTTCTTGAACTGGCTCAACTACTGCGTATACCAACAAACGCCTTACGATCTGGATCACTTCAGCGAAGATGCTTTCACTAAAGACGATTAAATCAACGAATTAAGTTTGTGAACCGAGCCGCCATCTGGCGGCTTTTTCATATCAGTTTGCAAACCTGATCGCATAGTGCTTTTTCCTCAATGGGCTTTTGCTACGTAATTCATATCATGCTGTCAGATTCAGGGATGTGGGGAAGAAGAATGAAAACCGTAACGCTCAGTGCACTAATGTTGATGACTCAGTTTGCACTCGTAGGCTGTGTTACCGTAAAAGAAAACGGCGCTCCTATCGTGAAGGCCGATCCTGTTGCTATGGCAGAATCTCGCATCGCTCTTGGGCTTGGTTATCTCGAAGGTGGCAATATGATCCGAGCGCACGACAACTTGCAACAAGCCTTGAGCCACGCCCCACAGTACTATCGCGCACAGCTTTCTATGGCGCACTACTACGAAACCGTTGGTGAAGATGCGAAAGCAGAAGACATGTACAAACGCTCTTTACGCCAACACACCAAAAACGGCAACGTGCTCAATAACTACGGAACATTTCTATGTAAACGAGGTGATTTCCAACAAGCCGACCAAATGTTTAACCGCGCAATTGAACAACCTTATTACTACCTCATCCCAGCAAGCTACGAAAACGCCGCTTTCTGCGCATTGAAATCACAAGATAAAGACAAAGCAAAATACTACTTTACGCGAGCTATCGATCACGACCCACACCGCCCAAAATCGATTCTCCAACTGGCTAAACTCGAAATAGAAAGTGGCAACTTTACCGATGCAAGAATTCGACTGATGCGATTTAATCAAATGTACGGTGTGAAAAAACCGTCACTGCAACTTATGATCGAGTTAGAACGTGCGGCAGGTAATGAAGCGCTAGAGCAAAAATACGTAAAACAGTTAGAACGCATGTCATAACTAGCCACACTGACAACCCAAACAGCATAAGTCTTTGCTTAACCTCTCATTTTATTTTCAGGCTCACTTACACCGTTCAAGTTAAGTGAGCCTTGTTTCTCAGAACGCCGACAAATCCCCTGTTTCACTTGTGTTTCAGTCACTGAAAGAGCGACATTACTCCTGTACTTAACATTCAAAATCGGTACTATTTGAAAGATACGTGACCGAGTCACTTTTTGAGTTCTAACTCAATAATTACTGAATGATTGTGCGCTTCGTTGAAGTGCAATTTGCTTTTATTATGAATCTTGTCGTTCAAGAACACATACCCAAGGATGTTGACGCCGGATGAAACCTGCCTGCACACTCTTACTGCTTGCTTCTTTAAGCTCCCCCTTTCTTGCTAGCGCTCAACCCGTCAATGACCTCGTATTCACCGTAGGTATCGTATCCGACAAAGCAAAAAGTAAAATCAAAAAGGCGACACCCTTTGCTCAATATGTATCCGGAAGACTGAATCACCTCGGTTATACCTCTGGGTCGGTACAAGTCTTCAACAACTATGGACAACTTGCAGTTGCTCTCAAAAATGGCAGCGTTCAAATTGCAACAGCAACACCGTTTAACGCCGTAACCCTAGAACGAGAATCTAACAGCCAAGTGCTCGCCGTAAGGTGGAAAAAGGGACTTGAAAGATACCACTCTGTATTTTTCACCCATCAAGACAGTGGCATTCATTCCTTGGCCGATCTGCGCGGCAAAACGCTCATTTTCGAGAGTCGTAACTCCACCAGCAGCTTTTACTTACCTGCCATTACATTGCTCAACCAAGGCGAAAAATTAGAATACCTTCGTTCTATAGATGATCACCCAACGAAAGGCCGTATCGGCTATTTGTTTTTGGATGAACATTTAGAACAATCCAACGAAATCAACCTATCCGTTTGGGTGTATAAACAGCGCGTTGCCGCTGGGGCGTTCAGTAATTTCAACTGGAACAACCCAAAAGATTTGCCAGAAAACATGAAGGAAAAACTGACCATTTTCCATAACTCGGTGGAGATCCCGCGTGATTTGGTTTTAGCGTCGCCTACTTTGAGCCAATCGACCAAAAATGAAATTACATCGATTTTATTGAAAATGGATGCCTCACCAGAAGGTTTGCATGCCTTGGATGTATTCCAAAATACCAAGCGCATATCAGCACTCACGCCAGATATGGCAACGTCTCTCGACACGGTTCGAAAGTCTGTTAACTTGCTACCAAAGGCAAACTGATGCTGAACAAACTTTCGCTAGAAACCAAATACATTTTCGCGACCATCTCCGTCGTTGTTTTGGTGGTTGTGGTCAACCTTGTACTTTACATGCATGGCTACGACACATACTCAAACAATCTCGCGCAGCAGATTACGCAAAATTCTCAAGATAAAACGGAATCCTACGTCAAACAAAAAGGATTAGTGTACGCGGAGTTGTTGTCTAAGCAGCTGTTTGATCCGCTTTACAACGATAACATCAGCCAAGTCTATGGACAGATTACGGCAACCTTAAGCCAACCGGACGTATCAAAAATCCATGTTGTAGATAACGATGGACTTGTATTCCACGATGGTACACCTCAGCTTGCCATGTTTGCTCAGCCCCACTACCGCTCAGACTTTATTCTAAAGGCAATTGAACAAGAGCGTGTCCAAGTCGCTCTATCTAGAGAACAACTGGAAATTGCCGCGCCTATTCACCAATCAGATGTGACGCTTGGAGCCGTATATTTGGAGCTCAACCTTGCCCATTTATTAGAAGAAAAAGAGCAAAACATTGCACAAGTTGCAGCGATAACGTCTAAAGATAAACACAACATGTTTATTTTGCTGCTGGCAATCAGCATTATTTCTATCTTCATGGGTAGCTTATTCGCGTTCGCTGTAGGTCGCTCGTTGGTGAAACCAATCAAACAGTTGAGTGAACAGTTTTCGGAATTTGATACCCAAGCACTTCCAGTTACCGATATTCAACGCAAAGATGAAATTGGTGAGCTGATTACTGCCTATAACAAGATGTCTAACAAGGTAAACACCTACACAACCCGTGTTGAGTTCATGGCCTATCACGACATTCTGACTTCGCTTTCTAATCGTGAAAAGTTGCTGATTGATCTTCAAGAACAAATCAGCACTAAGAGAGCGCCAGCGCTTGCCGTCATGTTTGTCGATTTGGATGATTTTAAGCACATCAACGATAACTACGGCCACAATGTTGGGGACAAATTACTGGTGCACCTTTCCGCGTTATTAAGGAATGAACTGCCAATTTATATCGAACCAGATTATCGACCATGGATACTCGCAAGCCGCGTTGGGGCGGATGAGTTTGTCGTCGTATTCCCTTGCAACAACAGCTTAGAAGCGCGCGAGATTGCCAACCAAATTCATAGACAAGTGCTATCGCCATTGAGGCTCGACAGTCACAATATCCGCTTAACCACCAGCCTTGGTGTTGCGGTATATCCAGAGTTTGGCTGTAACGCAGATTCGTTGCTGCAACTTTCATCCCTTGCCGCACAAGAATCAAAACGTCGCGGCAAAGACATTATGTCCGTTTACGATCCCGCATTCGATGCGACGGTGAAACAACGACTCTATATCGAAAGAGAACTGAGTCGCTCCATCCACGACTTATCTCAGTTTGAGCTTTGGTATCAACCTAAATTTGACCTTAAGACCTACCAGTTGGTTGGGGTTGAAGCTTTAGTGCGATGGAATCATCCCGAGAAAGGTTACATTGGCCCTGAACAGTTTATTCCGATTGCAGAACAAAACGACTTGATTCTCGATCTTGGTGAGCATTTGATCGAAACCGCGATCAAGCAAAGAGCGGAATGGGCAGAAGCATTCGACCATGATTTTCATATCGCGTTGAACTTGTCCCCACGACAAATCTACCGTCAGGATCTTAGCCTCATATTTGAGCACTTTTTATCGCAATACAATGTATCCGCCAAAGACATTCACGTAGAAGTGACGGAGTCACTTTTGATGGACGACATAGAAAAAGCCCACTTCGTTTTGCGCAAACTGCAAGCCACTGGTATTGAAGTCTGGTTAGATGATTTTGGTACTGGCTATTCTGCCCTGTCCTATCTTCAACAAGTTAACTTTGATGGGCTTAAAATCGATCGCTCATTTATCGCGCAAACCCAGGAAGACAACAAAGATGACTCTCTGGTACGTGCCATCATTTCAATGGCTCACAACCTCGGAATGAAAGTTGTGGCAGAAGGTATAGAAACCCAAACACAACTGGCGCTGATCGAGCGTCTAAATTGCGATGTGGCACAAGGCTTTTTCTTAGGCAAGCCTGTTCCAGCGGCGCAGCTCCTAGAACTTGAAAATACCTGCCAAGCGATGAAGCACAATGCCTCTTCCATCGTAGGTTAAAAACTGGCATGAAAAGCTCATAACGCTCTGCTTCTTGCTTGGCGTTATGAGAAGCTTTCTGCAAAACACGTCACATTTTTATCCCCTTTTAAACCCGATTGCACTCACAGCGCTAACAACCCAAATAGATAAACTACACTTTTCATATCAACCCTTTGGATATGGAAATGCGCTGTGGTCGGAATTTTTTCGTGGAATAACCTATCAGTTAAACACAAACTGTTTGGCCTTGTCTTACTGCCAATCATTTTGTTGTTTTTTCTGGCGGGACAACACGTTCATAACCTTTCGACTCAAGCTCAAGATTTACAAAAAGCTCAATTATTCTCTGTTTACATCGACAAAGTCTCTTACCTGTTTAATTTACCCAATAACCCATCCATCCCGAATAAAGCTGACAAAACAGCGCAGCTCATTCAAGAACTAAAAGAAACGACCCCCCGCGTTTTTGGCGACGATTCTGAGGTTTTGCCTCTACTTGTGAGTTTTGAAGAAGCCAGCCTCTCGATGTTCACAGCAATCGATATCGAAGAAAAACTGGATATTGCAGAATGGCGAGCAGATACTTTTGAGCAAATCCTACTTAATCTCGACAAGGTCTATTTTAGTAACGTCAGTTACGAAACCGATCGCCATCTTTCCTCCTTAATGCAATTGGAATGGTTAATGTTTTGGTCGACGGAAGAGCGTCGATTGAGTGAATATCTCATTTATTCAGCCAATAAGCGTCTTCATTACGACGACGCTGTTCGTGATGAGATTCAGTCTCTGATTCAAAACCAACAACTGCTTGTAGAGCGCTTCGTCGCGCTCAATGCCAACCAGAACCAAGTCCAATTGCTGATAGAAACCTTTAGCAACAAGGTATTTCAAACTAGCCAAGAATTTCGTGATCAGCTACTTAACCAAGAGGAACTACAAGCGTTATCTCCTCTTAAAACGGGAGCTGGACTTGCTGCGCTGAACACGCGGCTGGCGCTACTTCATGACATCGACGATACGATGGAACATGAGCTGCAAACGAAGCTCGCACAAACCATTAAAGCAACCACGCAACAGCGGTTGGTATTCATTGTTCTCATGTCGTTGGTGACGATTCTTGTTATCAGTTTAACCATTCGCTTGGTGCGTAAAGTGACCAACAACCTGCATCTTGTTCTCGAGTTTTTAAGCCGCGAAAATTACAGCGAAGACTCACCACTTTCTGAGCTCATCAAAGGCAAAGATGAGTTAAGCAAGTTTGCTCAAGAAGTGGAAAAACTCAGTCATGAGAGAGAGCAAGCAAAGCAGAAACTCACCAAAGCCAAAGAAGATGCCGAGCGCGCCAAAGACGACGCGATTGAAGCCAGCAAAGCGAAAAGTAGCTTCCTAGCGAACATGTCGCACGAGATTCGTACTCCGCTCAACGGTGTAATAGGTATTTCTGAAGTGCTGGCAGACACCCCGTTGACCGCTACACAGCGAGATTACGTCGACACAATAGAGACGTCTTCCCAATTGCTGCTCAGCCTGATTAACGACGTGTTGGATTTTTCCAAAATTGAGTCCGGCATGTTGCTGATAAGTCCTCATTCAACCTGCGTGCGAGAATCAATTTATGACATCGCCTCAATCGTGTCCCCAAAAGCAAAAGAGAAAGGCATCGAATTAACCGTCAGCATTAGCCCAAACACGCCTTATCACATCGTCATTGACGATCACCGCTTGCGTCAGGTGATCATGAACTTCATGTCCAATGCCGTTAAATTTACGGAACGAGGCAGTGTAGAGCTTTCGATTACCACGCTTGAAAGTAGTGAATCGGAAGCCATCATCGAGTTTTCCGTGCAAGACTCAGGCATCGGCATCGATGAGCAGCAACAGAAACGAATCTTCGCACCATTCGCTCAGGAGGACGATTCCACCACCCGCCAATTTGGAGGAACAGGTTTAGGTCTTGCCATCAGTACGCAACTTGTAGAACTCATGGGCGGAAGCATACAGCTTGAATCTGAAAAAGGCCGCGGAAGCCGTTTCTACTTCCAACTCACAGCGCCGATTTCTCAAGCCCATTTTCGTGCTCGACATACCGTGAATAATCAAATCTGGCTCGTCTGTGACGACAGTGACCTAGAAACAAAACTGCGCAATGAGTTGAGCTTCTATCAAATTCAAGTGCATCAATCTGTTCATGATCTTAGTGCTCTTCCAACATGGATTAACGACAAAGAACGCATCATCATTCTTTATGTTGAAACGACGCCAGATGCCGCAGTGAAGAACACAGATTTGATGCGAAATTTGGAACATCAACATGTGCAAGTTTGCCTAATCAAACATCTACACAGCCAACAGCTTGATTTCGGTCACCGTGTCGCAGCGATCATTACTCAACCTTTGCTAGGACAACGTCTACTCAAAGCGCTTGAAAGCTGTGCTGAACGATTTACTCAATCTATTTCCGTCGTCCAGCCTGCAACCCGACTTGAAACATTACCCAAAGTGCTCGTTGTAGACGACAATACTGTGAACCAAAAAATTGCAGGGTTGCATGTCACCAAAGCAGGTTTTAGTTTTGATGTCGCTGCTAATGGTGAGGAAGCGGTCGACATGTTCAGAACATCCCAATACTGTCTGATTTTGATGGACTGCATGATGCCGGTGATGGATGGGTTTGAGGCAACAAAACAAATCCGACAAATAGAGCAGAAAGAAAATCGAACATTCCGCATTCCTATCATCGCGTTAACAGCAAGCGTTGTTGATGACGATATTCAAAAGTGTTTTGACGTCGGCATGGACGACTACGTACCAAAACCGTTTAAGGCGGATTTACTCAAAGAGAAACTTGATAAAGCCGTTGGGTTGCGACTTCCCGTAACTGCATCGACAAAGCTCAACCAATCAAGCTTGCCCGCTTTTGAAGAACCCGAATTTAAACAACGCGTTGGTGAGACGTTAAGTGCTGCGCCAATGCGACGTGAACGGATTTTATTGGTGGAAGATAACCGGGTGAATCAAAAAGTTGCTTCTTTACTGTTAAGCAAGGCTGGCTATCAGTTTGAAGTCGCGGAAAATGGCCAGATCGCAGTGGAGATGTTCCAGCGCGATGGTGGCTTCGACATCATTTTAATGGACTGCATGATGCCAGTGATGGATGGTTTCGAAGCAACGAAACAGATCCGCGCTTATGAAGCAAGCTTAGGACTCGAAAAAACGCCGATCATCGCGCTAACAGCCAGTGTGGTCGACGACGATATTCAACGCTGTTTTGACTCCGGGATGGACGCTTATGTGCCAAAACCAGTGAGAAAGGAGAAACTGTTGCATCAAATCGAAAACGTAATGTAGGCGAGCCACACATGAGCATGATTCTCCCCCCTCATAATCAACGAGCGCTGCGACTACTGGTCTCCGCTTGTTTGCTGCTTATATTTTTGTTGCCTTGGAGCCATCAGGCATTTGCCGCAGAAAGTTACGCCATTTTTTCACTTAACGCTCAGTTTGACGCGTTGACCATTAATAAAGCGAGGAAGCTCTACCGAGGCAAAACCAGACTATTACAAGGCCAACGAATTGAACTCTCTGATTGGCCAGAGACGTCCGTTGAACGAACGGAGTTCTATCGCTACCTGCTTAATAAAAACTTGGCGCAAATGAATGCGCATTGGGCCAGCCTTTCGTTTTCAGGCAAGGCGCGTCCACCCAAAGTAATTGATCAACCCAGTATTGAAATCTTGTTAGCGTGGATGCGAGAACAACCTAATCGCATTGGCTATGCCCCCGTCGACTCGTTGCCGTCGGATGCTCATGTTCTTTATGTCGTCAGTTCGGAGAAATGAAATGAAGAGATCGCTCCTCGCAGTACTTATTAGCAGTGTCGCTTTTCCGAGCTTAGCAACAGTAGAACTGACCGATAACTTATCGCTTAGCGGGTTTGGCTCCATTGCTTGGGCGCAGTCCGACAACGAAACTTCATTGCTCGTGAATCGATTTATTGATGATGACAGCTGTTTCGATTGCGACACCACATTCGGCCTCCAACTTGATTACTTCTATCAAGCTTTTCGTGCTTCTGTTCAAGTCGTCAAGCGACCGCAAGATCATTGGAGTGAACCCAAAGTAGAATGGGCTTACCTAGCTTACACCTATAACAACGTCGAAATTCGTGGTGGTCGATTGCGTTTGCCTGTATTCCTTATTTCTGAATACAACTATGTGGGACAAGCGTTTACCACCGCCAGACCGCCGAACGAAGTGTATGACAGCATTCTCGGGATTACGGCGTATGATGGCCTATCTGTTAGATGGAACTACGACCTTAATGAGAATGTGATGATCACGGCAATGCCGTTTGTGGGCTACGGTTACAGCAGCGACGTTACCATCAGTGAAGATACGGACATTAGTATAGACACCAACTACTCAGCAGGGCTTAACTTGACGTTAAGCGGTGATAACTACCGTTGGAACTTTGCGTATTTGAATGCCGAGTACGATCAAACCACCGTACTTTCTAACGCCATGCAGCCCATACCTGGCCAAGGCAGCGCGGCGGGAACAATACGGCTGAAAGATGAAGACCAACACATCCAGCTGTTTTCACTGGGTGCAAAATATGAGTTTGACCGTATAACCGTCACAGCCGAAGGACAAACCAGCGATATCTCGACCTCGTGGTACGCCGCAACCAGCTACAACCTAAACAAGTTCACCCCTTACGTGGTTTATGGCCAGCAGTTTGACGACAACGAAAAGAAGACCGGTGACAGCGTCCTTACAGGGTTAAGGTTTGACGTGGATTACAACGTGTCAGTGAATGCCGAATGGCAACACTTTAACGCCTTCAACAACGACTCCGGCGCGTTTTCTCTCCCACCAGCCGATACCAATGCCAACCTCTACACGGTGATGTTGAATTTCGTCTTTTAGCTACTCAATACAAACAAAGGCAGATTATATGGTCCAATCTGCCTTTTCTTGTTTCTATCTATCGCTTCATGTGCCCAGCGTTAAGCCTCTTCTTGGTCGCTATAGACATTGCCCTCGACTTTACGATCCTTGAAGTAAAACTCTCGGTCATGCTCGCCGATTTCACGTAGCACACGACAAGGGTTTCCCACCGCAACGACATTACTTGGAATATCTTTAGTCACAACGCTCCCTGCACCAATAACCGAGTTTTCACCAATCGTCACACCCGGTAACACCACTGAGTTTGCGCCAATCCAAACATTGTCTTCGATATGAACAGGAATATTGAACTGAGCAACTTCCCGACGTAAATCTGGCTCTATAGGATGTCCTGCTGTCGCAATCGTCACATTCGGGCCAATCATCACGGAATTGCCGATATAAATATAGGTGTCATCAACAAGTGTAAGATTGAAGTTGGCGTACACATTATCACCCAGATAAGTGTGACGCCCCCAGTTTGCTCGAAGCGGTGGCTCTAAATAACAGTTATCGCCCACAGCCCCAAGTAAACGCTGAAGAATTTCACCACGTTTTTCGCCCTCTGAAGGTCGCGTTTGGTTGTAGTCATAGAGAATCTCTAGGCATTGCGTTTGCTGTTTTGCGAGTTCTTCGTCAGTACAAAAGTAAATCTTCTGACTATGCAGCATTGATTGTCGGTCCATGTATCCATCTCATTTAACGTTCTATTACCTTCGGTCTTACAATAACCAATCACAGTGGCAGACCGGAATATGTCTTGTAGAAACTAGCAGACCTTGCATGAACAAAATTTGCAAAAAATTATGGAAACCTTGCGGATTACTGCACGAAAAAACAGGAAGTTGCGCCATCGCACAAAATGAAATTAACTCACTGATGAATTGTTTTGCTTTGCTTTTTCTCGCTTCATCTTTAGCTGCTTATCTTTACGTTTTAGAGCACGGAAGAACTTGGACTCTTCGTGATACCAGCCCACAACACTAATCGGGAAACCAACTAACATCATGATGAAAAAATCTGCCGGAAACTGCTCCGTCACGTCCTGAAAAGTGTGAAGCTCTCCAAAGATGAACAAACCGATAATTTTACCCACCAACAACGCACAACAAATCATAAAAAACGATTTCATGATGTAGTGCCATTTTCCTTTCTTTCTCTCCTCTCGCCAATAAACATACTTATGTTCTCGGTTATACATTACTCCTCCACAAAGTGACAGCGTCACTCATTAAATGATAGTGTGGGTTCAGTGCATCAGCACTATGGTAATCATAGTGCTGTTTACTAGGAGTTGCCTGTCAAACCAATGAGAAGAACACAAAAATGACATTGTGTTTTGGGAAGAATTCGCTTCGCGTTTTAGAAAGGAAAGAAATAGCGACTAAGCTGATAAAATCTCTTTGTATGAGCGATGCTCTCTATCCGCTTCGCTCAGATGAAACTGCTGCGCAAGTGCGACTAACCGCTCGCGATAGCGAGCCAAAGCAGTTTCGTCGTCGGTCATAATAGCGAACTCCGCAAAGTGACCAAAACCATCAAGAAAATCTAAGGTGATATGGAACTCGCCGACAAAGAAGATACTTCTGATTTTCTTGCTGCGTTGAATCACTTCGTAGCCCATGTTTTCGAGCATACTTTGAGCAGAATCTAACTTAGTGATATTTGTTGCTTCACAACGGTCAGCTTCTGGCCCTTTTACAATCCACAGTTTGATGCCGGCAGGCTGAATTTCTCTGAGCACTAAACTCTTGCCCTGCTGAGTCATCGTGCGTTGTGGGGTATCGTAAAACCAATCTGACTCTTGGTTGTTTTCGAACATGACTTCATGCTCAATCTGTTTGATCATGTTTAAAAATGCATCATGATTTTTTACTCGATACTTTAACTCGACTTCAAACTGCCCTTGGAAATGCGCGTCACTCACCACTCGCCTCTACTACATAAACGTCGAAAGGAGCCGAATACTACACTCAAAATCTTAATCGTGTTGTGGCAATACACTCAGCTTGCGCATTTAGTGCTTTCGAAACACCCAGATTGGGCCGATTAATAAGAACTGTAGGTCCTCAAAAAAGGATGGCTTTTTGCCCTCGATTTTGTGCCCAATGAACTGAAGAATCCACAAAGCGCCAAACAACAGCATAGAAATGTGTAAGACGGGTAGCTGTAGAATCTCCAACGACCAAATCAAACCAATACACGCTAACGTGTAACCGAGCATCATCATGAACACACTGAGAGATAAACGGAAGTAAAAGACCCAAACCGGAATGACAGCGAACCAAACCCAGTTGAGCTGAAAACCTAAGATTGAAAGTTGAGGAATGGACCAAATAAGCCCAACCACAGAAAGATAAATACCCGGTACGGCAACTTTGTGAATTTTTTGATTGATTGGGTTTTGATGGCTTTCACCGTAGGCTTCTAACCAGTCAGATAGTGCTCGCATATCACTTCCCTTTTTACGCAACTTCTTTTTATATAGTCCGAGCTCAAAAAAGGTGCGAGTTTTTCAGCGAGCAATTGATGGTTTTCGTTATTGCCTAAACGCTTTCCTGAAATGCTATTTGGCTTCAGTGTCCAAGCAATGTACGTTGCGCTTTGGGCAGTTTCGCTACAACCAAATCGTAGGAGCGCTCGCACAAGTCTTGAATGAGACCATCTTCGGCATCACCATTGAAATACACTGTGACCCAATGGCGTTTGTTAAGGTGGTAGCCCGGTGTGATGTCGGTAAACTGGGACGTTAGCACTTCTCCATCTTCCGGTTTCACTTTAACACTGACGTATTCTCGACCACCACGCTCCGCGATTATCGCGAACATTTTGCCTTTTACTTTGAACACAAGTGCGTCAGGGCCGAAAGGGAGGTCACTTTCGGCGCACATAAATGTCTCTAAATACGATTCCAATTCTTTGATATTCATGCTCATTCCTTAGCTTTTTTGCGACGAGATTCGCTATTCAAATTGAGGCAGTAGTAACTTTAACGCCTGATTCACTTGTGACTTTTCATCCGCCGACAATCCACTAATCAAACTATGTTGTACATCCACATGCTCTTGGATCAACGACTCAATCAATGCCAAGCCTTCAGTCGTTAGCTCAACAGTAACACTGCGTCGGTCTTCTTTACTGTGCTCTCTGGCAATAAAGCCTTTCTTTTCTAGCTTGTCTAAGCGGTTGGTCATCGCTCCGGACGTGAGCATCATCGACGCAATCAACTCTGATGGGGTGAGACGGTAAGGCGCTCCGGCACGGCGCAGCGTGGCTAACACATCAAATTCGCCCATTTTCAGGTCATATTGCTTGTGCAGATCAGCGACTCGACACTCCATATGCTTAGCAATGCGCATTAGCCTACCCATGATAGCCATTGGTTCGGTATCAAGATCTGGTTTTTCCTTCGCCCACTGCGTTACTACTCTATCAATTGCGTCCACGAGTTTTCTTTCTCCAATACGAATTCGGTCTGACGATTTATTTTAACATAAAGATACTTTACAAAAAGCAATCTAGCGCGTACCTTTACAATTAATTATCTCAACGTAAAGATATTTTACATGAACATATTACTCGCAATGATCCCCGCATTTTTCTGGGGCACAACTTATGCCGTTACGCAGTTCACTCTTCCAGACTGGCCGCCTGTGTTGCTGGGAGCACTGCGGGCACTGCCAGCCGGACTACTGCTACTGGCAATCAAACCTTCGCTGCCTAAAAAGCACGAATGGAAAGTGTTATTGGTATTGGGCACGATTAACATCGCTTTCTTCTTTGGCCTCATTTTTGTGATGGCGTTGACCCTACCTTCTGCAATTTCCGGTGTCGGCATGATTTCAGTCCCCGTCTTTGCCATGCTGTTTGGTTGGGCGGTTTACAAACGTCAGCCTAGCGCAATACAAGGTATTAGCGGCGCAGTGTTGATTGCGTTAGCGTGGTTCTTGTTCGATCCAAGCTCAATCTCGCTGAACCCTATCGGTTTAGGGGCGATGCTGGCGGCCATCATGTGCATCGTGATTGGCAGTAGCGTAACCAAATCACTCGGCACAAAAATGCATTGGTGGACGGTACTCACGTGGCAGTTGATTTTGGGTGGTGTATTGCTGTCTATCGCCGCGGCTGTGTTAGCTACCATCAATCCGCAGCCTTATGTGCATGCCGTACAGAATATCGATATGACCAACACACTCGGGCTGCTGTGGGTCATTGTGCTCAACACCGCGCTAGGCTACGGCATGTATGTGTGGTTGTTGCAACGCATGTCTGTGGTCGACTTTACGTTTGGTGGCATTGCCAACCCGATTGCAGGGATCGTCTCTGGGTTATTGCTGTTGGGTGAAAACTTTACTCCACTCCAATACAGCTTGATGGTGGGCATGATTGTGATGTCTTTACTGCCTCAAATTTTAACGTCGTTGCGCGCAAGAAAAGAAGTAATAACGGTTTAAGTAATCATCCCCCATCATATTCAAGAGAACGCCCGATTTTGTATCGGGCGTTTTGTTATTCAATTCGCTCTGAGCTGGGCTTGTTTTCGATAAGCAAGCGGTGTGACACCATATTCTTTTCTGAAACAGGCACCAAAATAAGAGGTATGCTTAAAACCACATAGCTCAGCTATTGCACTGACACTCGCATCGCTGTTGCACACCATTTTTTGTGCTGTATCTAGTCGTGCAGCCTGCAGCACGTCAGTAAACGTCGTCCCTTCCTTGTTCAACTTTCTTTTTACCGTCGACTCACTCATGTAAACCAGTTTCGCAATTTCTTTGAGCGTCCACGGCTTCGTTAGATCTTTAGAAATAAGCGCGCGAATACGTGAAGACAACGAAGAATATGAACGAGTTTCTGCCTGACTGGCGATCTGCTCAAAGTGCATCAACAAATACAAAAGCATGCTGTTGATATCGAGCAATTCATCATTTGAACGGTTACCACAGCCCTTTTTCACCATTGCTTTTAATGCTGAGTAAATATCCACAATTCCCGGACGTAAAGTGAAACTCACCGCTACATTCCCCGAGAACACGCCATCGCAAAGATCGCGGAAGTTCAACTGTTGATTGAGTTTCTCGATGAAACACGCAGCCAGTCTGAAACCCGAAATA
Source organism: Vibrio sp. zbq_1 (assembly GCF_043102935.1). Taxonomy (NCBI): domain Bacteria; kingdom Pseudomonadati; phylum Pseudomonadota; class Gammaproteobacteria; order Vibrionales; family Vibrionaceae; genus Vibrio; species Vibrio sp. zbq_1. The sequence continues at coordinate 62,985 of NZ_JBICJH010000009.1, read as the reverse complement.
TTGGCATTTTCCACGAACGAATTGATGGCGATTTGCCCTTTGAAATCCGCGCCAATAGCGACCAAACAAGGTGGGTCGATAAGCTGTTTAATGCCTTTAGAATCACATAACTCCAAAGCACAGTTATGGTTTAAGACAATGTAAAAATCCGTCGAGCTAATATCAAACTTTTGATTTATCGGACAGTGTTGCACCTGCCCGTCAAGAACCTCAATCAAAGCCTTCATTTACATTTCCAAAATGAGTGTCAACGCTATCTTGAAACGATATGAACAAAGTGCGTGAATGTTAGTTCTCGCGGTCAGAGAGTCAATTTGATATTTTTTAATCAGCGTTCAGAAATACTGAACGCTGAAGTCGGTTAGTTAACCAGAGTAATTTCGACTCTTTCTTTTCCTTTACCAACGTTTTTACGTTTTAAGGCAATGCGGCCGACTTCAGAGGTGCGTTTAAGATGTGTACCACCGCAAGGCACTTGAGCAAAGCCTTCCACTTTCCAATAGCGCCTTTCTTGGTCTTCGTCAGAGAATGCGCTCTCAATCTCAGCGTCCGAATCGATAACTGCCTGAGCTCGTTGTTGAAACTCCGCCAGCAGTGGCGTGATGCTTTCAGGCCATTCAAAATCAATTCGGCTTTTATCTGCTGAGATATGTGCGCCAACCTTCTGAATGTTTGCAAATTTTTGCGTGAACAGTTCAAGTATGACTTCCGCCGCAAAGTGGAGCTTCATCAACGCATAACGCCTTTGCCAGTCAATTTGAGTGATCACTTGGTCGCCAACTCGAAACGTGGGTTGACGTTCTAGAGTGTAAACAATGCGTGAGCCAGACTTAATTGCACCGACGATAGGAATCCCGTCGATCGTACCTGCATCGCTCTCTTGTCCGCCGGATTCAGCATAAAAAATAGTGTGGGATAACTCGACTTCTTTGTCCGAAATTCGAGTTACCGTGGAGGTGAGTTCTGTTTGGTAAGGGTTTTTCCAAAATACCTTGACGGTCATATGGCCTTCCTTTGCACATAATATTGACGTACATCGATGCTACGCGGCTAATAAGTGAAGTCAAGCGATGCTGATGAGATAAAAAATAAGCTCCCGAAGGAGCCTATTCACTTACTTTCACTAACTTTCAATTACTTAAGAGGAACGCCAGGCGCGTCAGACACGCAGGAAGCATAAGCCGGGTCTCGAGCATCCATCACCAACTGCGCTCGACCTCGATGCAGGTTAATGATGTCATACACGACGCCCTCATGATGCGGTAAATCCATTAGCGAAGTAGACCAATATTCCGAATTCGCTGGCCAACCAAAACCTCCGCCATCTTTGTCTTCTTCATAGATGCTTTCAGTCCCGTCCCAAACACTGCCTCGTGATGCACGATACAAGCTAAACAACTCATTGCGAGTGGCACGACGCCAGTTGTCACGACCAGCAAAGTTTCTTACAGACAAATCATGACACCAGTTTGCGTATTGGCTGGTTAAGCCTGTGCGATCACGTCCGTATTGGTTGAACATCGCAAAGTCACCCTCAGGGCCGCGTGTACCGTCTTCCGTTTTGATGCCAACGTAAGTTTTCGGTTTTGTCGCGTCGTAGCTCAGAGGTTTAACAAGCTCATAGCCTAGTTTGTTCATGAGCTTCACTGATGGTGGTGCGGTAAATAGGCGACCATCTTCATCACTCGCTACCATCAAACACACTTCCGCGCTTCCTTCTCCTGAACGAGGCTGTGGGCAAATAGAGATGGCAGACTCTTTTTCTTCCGCCTCAACAACCTTGACCTCAGAGGTGCCTTTTAATTCCCCAAAGGAAGCTGAAATGGTGACCGAACCAAGCTGAGCACTATTTGAGAGTCCACCAGCAATCAAATCTAAAACCGCTTTATTACTGCTTCGCCATGTCACTCGATTCGTTACATCCTGAGTGGTTTCATCGCTATATTCACCGTAGGCATAAAATCGCTGGACGTTCTTTTCCTCTAGAGTGATTTCACTAGGATGAACATGGATTTTTTCTAACACCGCATTCGTTACTTGAATTTGCAATGGTGCACTGGTGATCGCATCTTTGGTGGCGTAAACCATTGCCTGCCCTACCGCAAGACCTTTAACGCGATCGCCTTCTAGTTGTAGGACATCTTGATTATCAACCCACCAAGCAACCTGTTCGGTCAACTCAACGCGGCTTTCATCGCTATAAACTCCTTGTGCAGACAGCTGGGTCGAGTTGCCTTTTGCCACGCTCGACGCATTCGTTGTCACTTCAATATTTGTTAGGATTGCATCGGTCACCTGCACTTGTATTGGCTCGCTTTGCACACCATCTAACGCAGCCGTCACCAACGCTGTTCCTTTATGTTTGGCTTTCACAACGTTGTCGACAATCTCAACCACATCGTTGTCGGCGTGCCAAGTGATGCCTCGGGTGAGGTCGACTTGTTCACCATCGCTCAACGTTCCCATGACCACCAAAGGCTTATGTGTGCCCAACGGCATTTCCAGTGCGGTTGACGAAATGTCCATACTCACTAATACCGCAGGCGTGACAGTAATAGAACCATGCGTACTGGTTAAGCCATCAAGTTCGGCATAGATATCCGCGTCACCCTCATCTTGTGCGGTGAAAATGCCATTTGTGCCTGGCATGACAACGCTACAATCTGTGGAGTCCCACTCTACGAGATGGCTAATATCACGGGTTTGTTTGTCAGTATATTCACCGTAAGCTTTCGCTTGAAAGCTTAGCCCTTTAGCAATCGCCTTATGTGGCAGATCGAAGTAAATGTTGGTCAACTTCGCGTCCACAACCTGTACAGTCATTTCGCTACTGAACTCATCTAGGTCTGCGCGAATGACCGAAACACCTGTTTTAAGCGCTGTAATCACACCGCGTTCGTCGATGTTAACAATGTCAGCATTTTCAACGTTCCAAACAACTTGTGATGTAAGGTCGTCTTGAGTGTCATCGTTATAAAAGCCGATGACTTTCACTTGTGCCAGCTCACCCTCTGCAAGCGACACACGGCTTTGGTTTAGCGCAATACGAGACACCACTTTGTCTGGTACTGGCGGCTCGGGAATAACGGGATCAGAAGGCTCCGGCGGCGTCACCTCTGGCGTTTCAGGAACTTCCGGTTTGGAAATATCAGGAAACTCAGGCACTGGCAGTTCCGGTATTGGCGCTTCAATTTCTGGCTCGTCAGGTAATACTTCTTCTGGCAAGCTCATTGGTGGTTGGCTAGTGCTGCTTCCACTGTCGCTATTACAACCAAACAAACTCGTGAGGAGTAATAGCATTGCGATCTTATTAAAAGTATTTTTGCTTATCATAGAGTCAAACATTCAAACTTTTATTATTAGACAACATTAAAAATTCAAATTATGAATACAAACAACTCAGCAATACCGCTGACTGGTTAGCGCTTCGTATGTATGAAACTTTTTCTCTAATTCAACCTCCAACTCAGCTCTGTTTTTAGTATCTCTCATCAAGATGTTTTCTCGATAACGGGTAATTGCTGAAATTAATTCACTTTTGGCCATCGCTAATTGCTCGTCAAACGAGCACATGAACTCATGTTCACTCATCGTGATTCTCACAATACATAAATTTAGAAATTACATTCTGTTTATTTACTTCGACGACCATCTATGAGATGGCAAAAAAATGTAATGGGAAGTGCTCAATTCGACAATATGCTAAATATCAAAATCGTCTCATCGTGATATAAAAATCAGCTCAAGTTTTCGATTTAAAGTTGGGAGTCACTTTTAATGACTTCCCTATTTTCTGGTAAACAATAGGCAAGAAAAAAGGTGCCACATTGGACACCTTTAAAGTCAACGAACAGAAGTTACGCCTCCGGATTCGGTTCAGCAATATTCTCGATTGGCTCTGGTTTTGCGTACACATAGCCTTGAATCAAATAGATATTGTGCGTAGCCAAATACTCAATCTGTTTTCTGTTTTCTACACCTTCAGCAATCATTTCACATTCCGCTTTCATCGCCGCAGACACAATAGAATCCAACACTTTGAGTTTTTGGTCGTCTGAGCCAATTGGATCAACGAACATTTTGTCCACTTTCAAGCAGCGAATACCCAAGTCCTGCAAATAAGAAAAGCCACCATACCCAGTTCCAAAGTCATCAATTTTGAACTTGTAACCTTTGTTGGTGAGGTAGAGAATCTCTTTTTTCGCGGCTTCTACGTCTTTAACCGGAATTCTTTCTGTTAGCTCAAAATGAATTCGGTTTGCACACGGCCAATTCAAATCTGCCAACAGTTTGGTTAACGAACCGGTTTCTAAATGAGAAGAGACAATATTGACACTCACCCAAATCGACTCAGGCAGTGACTCAAGATCTTGGATGATTTTGCGAATCATCTGGTTCGTCATCGGAACAATCAATCCGCTCTCTTCTGCGGCGCCAATAAACATATTCGGTGGCACCAAACCATCGCGTCTTGACCAACGCACCAACGCTTCATAACCTACAGTTTGGCCATCTCTACTATCCACAATAGCTTGATAGTAAGGGATAAATTCGCCGTTATTGATACCGTTTTGAATCAGGCCTTTGATAGACTTTCTTAGGCTTTTACTTGAGATATAAAACAGCGCAAACACAATCCCAAGAATCAAAGTAGCAGGCACACCCCACACGAAAAGACGCTGATTCGCGTATGCGGCCAAGGCTTCACCACTGTAAATCTTGATGAGCATGTTGGCCTGAGATTCATCAGAGAAGAAAAACTCGCTCGATAGCGCATTGTCTTCATCAATAATGTTAGGCATGCCGCGACTGATTGAAAGGTCACCAAACATAGGTTCGTGATATTCAAATTTTACGAATAAGCACTCTTCACACGGCTCAGCAATAAGCTGTTTTACCCAACTGTTATCGAGAACCCAAAACACCTCAACGTGCTGATTGTCATAAATTACCATCCATTCTGCTTGGTCTTTGTATTCCGGCAAAATCAAGGAAATATAGAAGTTGGTATCTACTGGAACCCGTTTGGATGACGTAATTTTGGAGACAGGCATCCCTATGCTTGAACACGAGTCGCCATCTTCCGTGGTCATGCCAATAAACCGAATGTAGCGGTTGTAGTAACGAGGATCACGCAACACTTTCATATCATCAGATTGACAGTTGAAATCGAGCTGGGCGATCTGTTTGGTAATGGCACTCTCTAAAAACGTGGATCTTTGATTTAAGTATTCAACCAACGTTTCGATTTTCGCCTCTTTGATATGCCCAACATATAAATTTGACAAAGCATTAAAAGCGACAGCAAAAATAATGATGGGGACTAGCCCTATTAAGATGGCATTTCTTATTGTCTTATTAGCCAAAACTCCTCCTAATGTTCTGCCACGAACAATTTTCAGTAAGCAGGTTCACTATCTCACTTTAATAAGTGGAAAAGTGGGGATGGACTCTCAATCGCAAAGAATAAGTGATTGAGCGGCAATTATTTGCAGAGACTACTGCTGCACATTGGCTTTTACAACTCTCTCGCATGAGATTATGAGCTAATAATGATAGCAATTGACCTTTATTATATACGCAATGGCTTATCGCAAGCGGGAGACTGTTTTCTTCTGCTCTTTTGCGTTGAATCTAAATTTCCGACTCTGTCTTGCCAAAAACGAAAAAACCACCTTTAACGGTGGTTTTTTCATTATTTTCAGTGTGGCTTAGTCACTAGAGTGATTCAATCGCTTGTTGAATTGCAGGACCAATTTGACGCTTGCGAGACGTCACGCCATCCAATACCAATATGTCATTGTCAATTTTCACATCAAAAGCTTTTGATAGCACTTTCTTATCTGCGTCATCCGCCCAAAGCATGTTTGCACGTTTGTGCTTGGTATCTGTGATCGAGAAGAACAAGTAATCAAGATTCTGAGCTTTCTTATACGCTTGAATGGCTTCGTTGAAGTCCTGTTTTCGGTCAATCAACTGCTGCGCGTTGAGCGTTTCAGCTACGCCGATGCCTACCTTTTTACCTGCGAATTCAAAGTTCTTGTAGTCCATCGTCAAAATCGTCTCTGCTGAGAAATGGCTCAGATCCGATTTTGCCAACAACATTTGTTCACCAAAACCTTTGATATCTTTGATGCCTGCAATGTCCGCCAGCTTTTGCGCGTACTGTTTGTCATATTCAGTGGTAGTCGAAGATTGGAACACAACCGTGTCCGACAAAATTGCTCCTAAACCTGCACACGCAATATTCTTAGGCAGTTTAACGTTTAACTTCTCGGCATTTGCCGTAAGAATTGTTGCCGCTGAACCCCAAGCACGAATGTCCATCGTGACGATTTGCGGCATGCTGATTGGCGAACTGCCCATCGCATGGTGGTCGATGATTGCGACGATGGAAGTTGGATCAACCGATTTTGCAAGTTGAGTCGATTGGTTGAAATCCACCAAACCAATGTGGTGAGAAGAGAAGTCCACCTTCACTTTTGGCGCGTCCATGCCACAAAATTCAAACACAAACTTACTTTCTGGGTTCGCTTCGCCTGTTAGCGCTGCTTCTCCGCCGTAGATGTGTGACGCAAGGATAACGGAAACGGCACTATCGGTGTCTGGGCTCAAATGTCCAACCCATACGAGGTTGTCGGTATTATTGTTTGAAAGCGTGGTGAGATCCAAAGCGCCCTCAGCCAAACAGCTGAAAGAGGCAATCATGGTTAATCCAAGTAGTGAACGTTTCATTTGAGTCCTTAATGGTGAGTGGTAAGTTACTATTGGTACTGCATAGACCATTGATTCAAATGTAATTTTTTCGAGTTACCAATTCACCCGATATTCTTGGAATCGCAAACGTTTTTCGAGTCGATACACACTTTTTTATCGATTCCGCTTACAACTTAAACAGGACGTTTAGACAAGCGAGAGACGATTTTCCAAAAACAAAAAGGAAACGATTGGTGCCAACCGTTTCCTTTACTTGTTATTGCTATTTAAAAGCGCGTGAATTACGCCACTTCAAGAATCACTTTTTCCAACTTATCTAAGCCTTCACTAAGCACTTCAGGCTCAATGGTTAGTGGCGGCAACAAGCGAATCACGTTCGCTTTTACTCCACAAGAAAGCAGGATAAGGCCGTTTTCTTGCGCTTTAGAAATCACCGCTTTAGTCATCTCTTGCAGTGGTTTACCTGATTCTGGGTCAGTAAATTCAATCGCCATCATCGCACCCGTGGTACGGATTTCTCCGATAGCAGGCACTGACTGTTGCAGTTTCGTCATACGAGCATTGACTACTTCACCGATGCCCATCGCTTTAGCACACAGATCTTCTTCTTCGATGATTTTCAGCACTTCAAGACCAGCAACACAACCAAGTGGCGAGCCCGCATAAGTGCCACCTAAACCACCCGGCAGCGCAGAGTCCATCACATCCGCTTTCCCAACCACCGCTGAGATTGGGAAACCACCAGCAATGCCTTTCGCCATTGTCATTAGGTCTGGTTCAATGCCTAGGTATTCTGTGGCAAACATTTTACCGGTACGAGCAAACCCTGTTTGGATTTCATCGGCAATCAGCATGATACCGTGCTTATCACACAGCTGACGCAAGCCTTGTGCAAACGCTGCAGGTGCTTTGTAGAAGCCGCCCTCACCTTGCACTGGCTCGAAGATGATCGCCGCAACGCGTGAAGGTTCGATATCGCAAGCAAATAGATCGTCGATCGCTTGTAAGCTTTGTTCAACGCTGATGCCGTGGAACGCATTTGGGTACGGCGCGTGGTAGATTTCGTTCGGGAAAGGACCAAAGCCTGCTTTATATGGCGCAACTTTACCGGTTAACCCCATCGTCATGTTTGTGCGACCGTGAAAGCCCCCTTTAAACGCTATCACGCCGCTACGACCCGTATGAGCGCGCGCTACTTTCACAGCGTTTTCGACCGCCTCGGCGCCAGTGGTTAGAAAGATCGCTTTCTTCTTAGTCTCACCTGGTGCAAGTTCTGTCAGCTTTTCCGCGAGCTCAACGAATGACGCATACGGCGTGACCATCGCACACGTGTGCGAAAAGTTGTCCAACTGAGCTTTTACCGCTTCACTGATACGTTTGTGAGAATGCCCGGTGTTAGTTACCGCGATGCCCGCTGCAAAGTCGATGTATTTGTTGCCTTCAATATCCCACACGTAAGCGTTTTCTGCTTTCTCGACGTAAAGTGGGTACAGTGCGCCCATGCCTTGAGCGATAACTTGGCTTCTTCTTTCGTGTAGTTGTTGGTTTGTCATTGTCTTGTCCTTAATTAGTTGCCGCCAAAGCAGAGATATTTCACGTCCATGTATTCATCAATACCTTGTTTTGCTCCTTCGCGTCCGATGCCGGACTGCTTAACACCACCGAAAGGAGCGACTTCAGTAGAGATCATGCCTTCGTTAATGCCGACCATGCCGTATTCGAGCGCTTCTGCGATTTTCCAAACACGGTGAATGTTTTGGCTGTAGAAGTACGACGCGAGGCCATAGATGGTGTCGTTCGCCATTTCGATCAGCTGTGCGTCGCTGTCAAAGCGAATCACTGGTGCGACAGGGCCAAAGATTTCCTCAGAGACAATCTTCATGTCGTGAGTAACGTCTTTGAGAACCACTGGCTGCATAAATAGACCATCGAGCTTTTTAAGTTCTGAGACTGGCTTCGCGCCTTGTTCAATAGCACCGTCGATAAGCGCTTGAATGCCTTGCTTTGCCGATTCGCTGATCACAGGGCCGATGTTTACACCCTCTTCTAAGCCGTTACCGACGTTGAGCTGCTGAACCGCCGCGTCGAACTTAGCAACGAACTCGTCATACACTTTGCTGTGTACGTAGAAACGGTTCGCACACACACACGTTTGACCTGCGTTACGGAATTTCGACGCCATCGCGCCCGCTACGGCTGCATCAATATCCGCATCATCGAATACGATAAATGGCGCGTTGCCACCTAGCTCCATTGAGGTACGTTTGATGTCAGCCGCGCTTTGCTGCATCAGCACGCGACCAACTTGAGTAGAGCCAGTGAACGACAACTTACGAATCAACGGATGCGAAGTGAAGATAGCGCCTACCTGACGGGAATTTTCACCCAGAACCACTTGCAGCACATCGCGCGGGATGCCTGCTTGGTAGGCGAGCTCTGCAACCGCAAACGCAGACAACGGCGTGGATTCAGATGGCTTTACGACAAAGCTACAGCCTGCCGCTAAAGCTGGCCCTGCTTTGCGCGTGATCATCGCAATTGGGAAGTTCCAAGGTGTAATCGCACAGGCAACACCAATTGGCTGTTTGATGGTCACCAAACGCTTATCTGCACTTGGCGCAGGAATCGTCTCACCGTAGGTACGTTTCGCTTCTTCAGCAAACCATTCGATAAAACTCGCGCCGTAAAGCACTTCACCTTGAGCTTCAGCCAGCGGCTTACCTTGCTCTAACGTCATTAAGCGGCCAAGGTCGGCTTTGTTTTCTAACAGAAGTTGGAACCAACGATTGAGCATGCCAGCGCGCGTTTTTGCTGGCAGTGCCGCCCACTTTTTCTGCGCCACACTGGCACGTTCAATGCCATTTAAAATGTCGTTTTCGGTTGAGACTGGTGCGTACCCGAGGAGTTCTCCGGTCGCCGGATTAGTCACTGCAATGCCCTGTTGTGGGTTCGCTACCATAAACGAAACAAGGCTTTGGTTTTGTATCTGTTGCATGGTCATTCCTTTTGACAACTCATCATCGCCGCTGAGTCAGCGGCGAGCTTGTGTTTAAGCGGGGATCTGCTGCGTAATGCAGTGAATGTTCCCTCCGCCCAGTAGAACCTCTCTAGACGGTATCGCGATGATTTGGTATTCCGGCATCGCGTTTTGCAAAATATCGATCGCAATGGCGTCGGTGTCTTCATCCAACATCGGTAAGAACACATGGCCGTTGACGATAAGAAAGTTCGCATAAGAGGCACTTAGGCGTTCACCAGCTTGTCGGCTCATTCCTGAACTGGCGTCAATGCCATTGGCTTCGCGCTCGCTGTAATGCAACGGACCTGGTAATGGCAAACGGACAATTTCAATCTCGCGCCCTTTCGCATCGTGCTGAGATTTCAGTACTTGTTCCGCTTGACGAGACAACGCGTATTGCGGATCGCTTGGGTCATCGGTCCAACTTAGTACCACCTTACCCGGTGCGATAACGTGCATCAGGTTGTCAACATGGCCGTCTGTTTCGTCATTGAATAAACCATTTGGCAACCAAATGACTTTTTCGATACCGAGATACGCCTTTAACTGCTCTTCGATTTGCGCTTTGTTCAATTGCGGATTTCGCCCCGGACTAAGTAAGCACTCTTCTGTGGTGTAAAGGGTGCCTTCACCATCGGTGTGAATCGCCCCTCCTTCAAGTACAAACGGTGCGCGGTAATAATCTATACCTATGATGTCGCACACCGAGCCAGCGACAAGATCGTCCTGCTGCCAGTTATCATAAAGCCCGTTGTACTCGCCGCCCCACGCGTTAAATTGCCAACTAATCCCACGGCGCTCTCCTGCCTGATTCACGAGCACGGTCGGTCCAATATCGCGCATCCACGCATCGTTAAATGGGATTTCCACCAAACGTACGTCTGAGTGGAGCATTTGACGCGCTCGGTCAAAGTTGTGCGAGCATACCGCCACGCACACCTTGGTCACTTCCGCGATTAAGTTCGCGATTCTGGCAAAGGTTTCTTGCGCGGGTAATGCGTCATCACGCCAGTTGTCTTTCCTTTCTGGCCATGCTAGCCAAACTTCACTAACCGGCTGAAACTCAGCCGGAAAATAGAAGCCATCTTGCGCTGGTGTTGTCGATAACTTCATTTTAACGCCTCTTTAAACAGCTAGTTTGCCAACGCTGGTGTAAAGGTCTGGACGACGGTCGCGGAACAAGCCCCACGCGTGACGCGCTTTCGCTGTCGCAGCGAGGTCGATTTCTGCGTAAATGATGGTTTCACCTTCACGTGGTGCTTCGGCAATTTTTGCACCAGTGTGGTCAGTGATAAAAGAAGAGCCGTAGAACGTGGTCTCGATGCCATCATCGACCTCAGTGCCCACTCGGTTTGACGCGATGACTGGAACTAAGTTGGCTGCCGAGTGACCTTGCATTGTACGTTGCCAGTGATCACGAGAATCCAGTGTTGGGTCTTGAGGCTCAGAACCGATTGCAGTTGGGTAAAAAATCGCTTCCGCGCCGTGCAGAGCCAAGCTGCGCGCAAGCTCTGGAAACCATTGGTCCCAACAAATGCCGGCACCGAACTTACCGAACTTGGTTTGCCACACTTTGAAACCGGTATCGCCAGGGCTAAAGTAGTACTTTTCACTGTAGCCCGGACCGTCAGGAATGTGTGACTTGCGGTAGTTATCTAGTACCGTGCCATCGGCATCTATCATCACTAGCGAGTTAAAAAACGTGTTGCCCGCTTTTTCAAAGTAGCTAACAGGAATAACCACGCCGAGTTCTTTCGCCAGTGCGCTCATTTCCTGAATAAGGTGGCTATTTGCCGTCTCTTCTGCGAGCTCGAAATACTTCGCTTCTTGTTTTTTGCAGAAGTAAGGCGCGGCGAACAGCTCTTGAGGAAGAATCACGTTCGCACCGTTTTGTGCTGCTTCACGAATCGCCTTTTTGGCTTTAGCTAGATTTTCTTCCAGATCCCAGCTTTTCGTCAGTTGAAGGGCTGCAAATTTCACTACTTTGCTCATTGGATATTCCTTATCTCTTAAATCGCCAGTTTGTCACGTAGGTTGTAGTAAGCCGCGCCCATTGCCGTAAACGGAATTTGGAAGTGGCGGCCACCCGGGAAGGAGTAATGTTTTAGAGCCGCAAACGCGTCAAAGCGTTCTGCGTGTCCGGTCAAGGTTTCAGCCAACAACTTACCTGCTAGGTGAGTACACGTTACACCGTGACCGCTGTAGCCTTGTAGGTAGTAAATGTTGTCTGCAAACGAGCCAAATTGCGGCATGCGTGAGTAAGTCAGTAAGAAGTTACCCGTCCAGGTGTAATCAATCTTGATGCCTTTCAATTGTGGGAAGACTTTCTCCATCTTCGGACGAATCAATGCTTCAATGTTTTCTGGGTCACGTGCGCCATAAACCACGCCACCTCCGAATAACAAACGCTTGTCGGCGGTTAAGCGGAAGTAGTCAAGCAAGTAGTTACAGTCTTCAACGCAGTAGTCACTGGTTAGCACTTGTTTTAACTGCTCATCACTCAAAGGCTGAGTCGCCACCACTTGCGTGCCGCACGGGATCGCTTTATTGCTGATGTTTGGTGCCAAACCACCAAGGTAGGCGTTACCTGCCAGTACCACGTACTTGCTCTTCACGCTGCCTTGCGCAGTTTTAACTACTGGGTTCATCCCTTTATCAATCGACACGACCGCCGACTGCTCAAAGATTTGACCACCTAGAGAAATGAACGCAGCGGCTTCACCTAATGCCAGTTTAAGCGGGTGAATATGACCACCGCGCATATCCAGCAAACCGCCGGTGTATACTTTCGTACCTACCGCTTGTTCTACCTCTCCTGCGTCAAGCAGAGTCAGTTGGTCGTTGCCGTAACGCTCCCAGTTCTTTTTATGTTCTTCTAGCCCTTTGAGTTGTTTACTATTCAGTGCCGTGAACAAGCCACCTTGCTTGTAATCACAGTTGATGTCGTATTTGTCAATCAGGCCACGGATGATATCGCCGCCTTCAAAAATCATATCGCACAGAGCTTTGGCTTGGTTTTGGTCGTAACGGCTTTCAATCACGTCAACATCTCGGCTGTAGCTGTTAACGATTTGGCCACCGTTACGACCAGTTGCTCCAAAGCCCACTTTTGCGCTTTCTAACACAACGACTTTAAAACCTTTTTCTGCTAGGTGCAGCGCAGAAGAAAGACCAGAAAATCCCGCACCGACTACACACACATCGCACTCGATGTTGTCTTGCAGTTGTGGGTATTCCGGCATGTTTGGCACAGAGTGCGCGTAGAACGAATCCGTATGCTTGTTCATAGAACTATTCCTTTATTTATCGTAATCGTCAGCAGGCTTAAGGATGGAGGCGAATCCAAGTGGTTTTGGTTTCGGTGAATTTTTCAATCGCGTGGAGAGACTTGTCTCGACCATTTCCACTCATTTTGAATCCGCCAAATGGGACCGTCATATCACCTTCGTTGTAGTTGTTGACCCAAACCGAGCCGGCTTGCAGTCGTTTTGCTACGCGATGGACACGGTTGATATTGCTACTCCAAAGTGCAGCACCTAAGCCATACTTCGAATCGTTAGCGATCTCGATTGCGTGCGCTTCGTCTTTGAATGGAATGACGCATAGCACCGGACCAAAAATTTCCTCTTGGGCGACACGCATCTTGTTGTCGACGTTGTCTAAAATGGTTGGGGAAACAAATGCGCCCTGCCCATCGACATCGCCGCCACAACGCACGTTTGCACCTTCTGATTCACCTAACGAGATGTATTCCAACACTTTTGATTTATGATCTTGGTCGATAAGCGCGCCCATGGATGAACTTGGGTTCATTGGGTCTTTTGGCGTGAACGCTTTCGACGCTTGAATAACTTTTTCTATGAACTGATCTTTGATGCTTTCGTGAACAAGCAAGCGGGTTGCCGCGACGCACACCTCTCCTTGGTTGTAGAAACACCCTGCAGCGGTTTCTGCTGCTGCGCGGTCTAAATCATCACAATCTTCAAACACGATGTTCGCGTTCTTGCCGCCCGCTTCTGCAAACACACGCTTTAGATTGCTCTCACCCGAGCTGACCATCAGTTGACCTGCAATGCGCGTTGAGCCAGTGAAGGCGATGCAGTCTACATCTTGGTGTTTCGCCAGCGCGTCGCCAGCTTCATGACCAAAACCCGTCACGACTTGGAAAACGCCTGTTGGCAAGCCCGCTTGAGATGCAAGCTGGCCTAAGAATATCGCGGTCAGTGATGACTTCTCTGAAGGTTTTAAGATCACGCTGTTACCAGCTGCTAAAGCAGGGCCAAGCTTCCAACACGCGAGCCAAAGTGGGAAGTTCCACGGCACAACCGCGGCAACCACGCCAATTGGCTGATGAGAAATAAAAGCGTGTACGTCTTTTTCTGTTGGGGCAACTTCACCGTACACTTTGTCGATCGCTTCGGCGTACCAGCGCAAAGAACTCGCCGCGCCAGGAATGTCGGTAGAGAAGCTGTGAGAGATAGGTTTACCAGTATCGAGAGTTTCTAATAGTGCTAACTCTTCTTGGTGTTGATCAATCAGGTCAGCAAACTGTTTAAGCACTGCTTTGCGATGAGCTGGGCTGCTTTCACTCCAGATACCAGATTGAAATGCTTGGCGAGCGTATGATACCGCGAGGTCGACATCTTCACTTTGGCAACGGGCGATTTCGGTGAATATCTCGTCTGTTGCTGGGTTAACTACCGGGATGGTTTGCCCTGTTAAAGCGGCACTGTATTCACCGTTAATGTACGCCCTGTTTTCGATGTTTAGATTGTTTTTTAGCTCAATCCATTGCTCTTGGGTTTTCATACGCTCTCCTTGTGATCACACAAGGCAAGCCCCCACTAAAATGTGGTTGGCGTATGCGCACTTATCAATCGACAAGCCTTGTCTGTGTGATTCGTAAATCGATGTGGCTTCGTCGTATCAATAATGTACGACTCGCCGGCTGTAAGGACGTAGGATTGGCCTTTGTACTCTAGAGTGATTTCTCCCTCTAAAATCGTGCCGACCTCTTCGCCTTCGTGTCTGATTTCCGCCGCACCTGTTGTTCCATGTGGTGCGTATTCTTCGATCAAGAATCCAATAACTTGATCTTTGTCGCCATTCGTCACTAGTTTCATGGATACCGTCTCGCTCCCAATTTCCACGAGATCTGACGGTTTGAAGACCACTTTCACTTCATCATTCGAAGATTGTTCAAAAATGAAAAACTCCGACAGTGATAAAGAAAATACGTTGACGATTTTTTGTAGTGAGCTGACCGACGGGCTCACTTTGCCATTTTCAATGGACGAGATTGCACTGTGGGTAATACCAGCGCGTTCGGCTAATTCCCTTTGTGACAATCCATGTTTTTTACGTAACTGAACAATATTTTTACCAATCTCATGATTGTCCATTCATGCAGCTCCAAACGTTTAACGAGAGGCTGCCATCATAAATTCATTGAATAAAATTTGAGAGAAATGATTGTTTTTTGCTTTCCATTCTGGGTGCCACTGCACGCCAACGAAAAATTTTTGTTGCGGAAGACTAAATGCTTCTACTAGGCCATCCGGGGCTTTAGCTTCAACTTGCAGTTGAGGAGCAAGCTGATCGACGCCTTGATTGTGCAGCGTGTTCACTTCAAAAAAGGTGGTATTTTCCCAGTGATTTTGTACCAACCATTGTTCAAACAAACTCTGCTTTTGCACTAATACCGCATGAGCGGGCGCGTATTTTTGTTCGAAATCTTCAACAGTCGCTTCGCGATGATCATTAAAGCCTGAGTCGTGAACGGCTGGGTTTAATGAGCCGCCTAGTGCAACATTCATCTCTTGGAAACCGCGACAGATACCAAGGCACGGAATGTTTTGGTCTACCGCGTGACGAATTAACGTCAGTGATAGTTCATCACGCGCTTCATCTTTATGGCTTTCTTCATGTGTTGCATTGTATCGATGCGGAGCAACATTCGAATGACTACCAGGAAATAGGAAGCCATCACACATGTCTAATATGGTGGCTACGTCGTCTCCCGACATTTCTGGAGCTAACATAATCGGTAGCCCTCCAAAATCCTTAACGGCGCGTAAGTAAAAGTCGTTGACCGCTTGTATCTGATAGCCACCTAACTCTTTAGTGCAGCTAACCACACCAATGATGGGTTTGCGTGTTCCTGACATGACATTTCCGTGTTCGATTTATTTAACATTTACCCTACAAACCATGTACAAAATTATCAACACGGATATTCGTTATTATCGTCACAACGTGATCTAACGCACTATTTAGGCCACTAAATTGAATATTTATGCTCATTATATTGAACAAAACAAAACCAACTGTTACAAAATAGTTAACGGAAAGACATAAAAACCAGCCGTTAAACACCAAAAGCACAGTATAAGTGCATGTTTAAATTAAAAATAACCTGAAAAACAAACGATTTAATTAAAACACTGTAATTTATTTGTTAATTTGGTTATTTCTAATTTCTACTCGTCAGGCTATTTGGAGAAGAAAATGGAATCGTATCTACAGGAAGTACAAAATTTTAAACAAAAATGGCCCGATATAGAGTTTATTGACCTTATCTTTACCGATATCAATGCCACTCCAAGAGGAAAGCGCATCCCGATAGACGCACTAGAGAAGCTTGATAAAGGGGTAGCACTCCCCCTCTCGACCATCACCCTCGATACTAAAGGTAACGTCGTTGAAACTGCAGGCTTGGGCGAAGATCTCGGAGAGCCAGATCACCTCTGTTACCCAATCAGCGGTACCTTGATGCCAACGGCAAAGGAACAAGTTGGCCAACTACTGCTTAGTATGATGGATGAAACCGGGCAACACCCTAACCCACTGTTCATCCGCAACATTCTCGCGTCTATGTTGCAAACGCTGCATGCCAAAGATCAGTACCCATGTGTCGCGCTAGAGTTAGAGTTCTATTTAATCGACAAAACTCGCGGGGAAAATGGCGAACCATTAACGGCAATTAATCCAACGAAGAAAACACGAGAAAAAGACACCGAGGTTTACGACCTTGATGGATTAGATGACTACGCGGATTTCTTGACCGATCTTAATCGAATCGCATTAGAGCAAGGGTTGAATACGTCCGGCGCTCTTTCTGAGTCTGCACCGGGACAGTTCGAAATCAACTTCAACCATTCCAAAGACGTACTGCGAGCGTGTGATGAAATCATCATTGCAAAACGTTTGATTCGCCAAGTGGCTCACCAGCACGGGTTTGATGCGACATTTATGGCGAAACCTTTTGGTGAACAAGCGGGTAATGGCATGCACATTCACCTCAGCTTGGTTGATAAAGATGGTAACAACCACTTTAGTCAAACCGATGGTCAAGCTAGTCCCTTCTTCTATCAAACCATGGCAGCCATGTTGTCACAAACCTCCGATGCCATGGGTTTGATTTGTCCGAACGTTAACTCCTTCCGCCGCTTTTTACCGGGTGCATATGTGCCAACAAAAGCTGACTGGGGAGAAAACCACCGAGGCGTGGCGCTGCGTGTGCCGATTAGCGACAGTAAAAACCGTCGTATTGAGCATCGTATCGCTGGCGCTGACGTTAACCCTTACATTCTCGCTGCAGTAGTACTTTCCGCAGTATTAGCGAGTGATAACTACACCAAAGACCAATGTCCGCCAACCTTAAGTGACGATGCTGTTGAACTGCCGCTGCGTATGTCAGAAGCGCTAGAGCGACTGGAGCACAGCGAGTTGGCTCAATACATCTCACAAGACTTTATTGACTTGTATCTAGCTTGCAAGCGGAGTGAACTCGCAGAATTTGAGCGAGCGATTACTCCATTGGAAATCGACTGGATGTTGCACTCGGCATAAACAAAGGAAATGCACTTTATGACAACGCAAACCAAGGCGCTGGATGCGCCGCTTAAAATCAATACTCAACATATTATTGTTTCTTTAATCTCAGTTGCGACGTTTATCTTTTTTACCACAATCGGATTAAATCATGAGGAAGGCGAAGCCTACGGATGGATGAGTCTTCTGCCAACCGCGTTGGTTTTGGTCTTTGCCCTCACGACACACCGAACTGTGGAAGCCCTTTTTAGTGGCGCAATTGCTGGGGTACTTCTGCTCAATCCAACTGAAGCGGTCGAGCAAATTGTCGATATTTCGATGAGTGTGATGATGGATGAAACCATCGCATGGATCATCCTCGTATGTGGTTTGATGGGCGGTCTAATTGCCGTGTTGGAGAAAGGCGGCAGTATTTTGAGCTTCTCCGATATGCTTGTCACCAAGGTCAAAAGCCGCAAGCAATCGATGTTGATGACATTTGCTCTGGGTATCCTGATCTTTATTGATGACTACTTAAACGCAATTGCGATTTCATCATCAATGAAAAAAGTCACTGACGGCTACAAGATCTCTCGTGAAAAGCTCTCTTATCTAGTGGATTCAACCGCAGCACCTATCTGTATTCTGGTGCCAATTTCAACTTGGGCCATCTTCTTTAGCTCACTGCTAGAAGCAAACGGCGTCGCAGAAGCAGGTCAAGGTATTCAGACGTACATGCAAGCAATTCCTTACATGGCTTACGGCTGGGTAACCTTGGTGATTGTTTTACTCGTTGCGATGGAAAAAATCCCTGACCTCGGCGCAATGAAAAAAGCAGAAGAGCGTGCGAAGAATGGTCAAGTTCGTCCAGACGGCGCAACCGATGTGGACTTTGGTTCTGACGTTTCTGCGCACACCAATCCGACAATGGGTCTGATCAACTTCCTTTTACCGATGATCGTCCTTGTTGCTGCCAGCTGGTACTTTGGTATCGACCTACTGGCGGGGGTTTTCGTCGCGCTGATCTTCACCATTAGCTTCTACGGCGCACAAAAACTGATTTCAATGAACGATATGTTCGAGGCTGTTTATGATGGCATTAAAGTCATGCTACTACCGCTTGCAACCGTAATTGGTGGCTTCATGCTGAAATCCGTCAATGACTCGCTAGGTGTCACGCAATACGTGATTGAGACCGTAAGCCCTTACTTATCGGCGTCTTACTTCCCTGCGATTATCTTTATGATTACTGGTGCGTTGGTCTTTGCTACGGCATCTTCTTGGGGAACATTCGCGGTAGCGATGCCAATCGTTCTGCCTTTGGGTGAACAGCTTGGCGTGCCACTACACTTAACCGTTGCGGCTCTACTTTCGGCATCAGCGGCCGGTAGCCACTCTTGTTTCTTTAGTGACTCTACCGTGTTGTCTGCACAAGGCTCTGGTTGTACGTCCATGCAACACGCGACGACACAGTTCCCTTATGCGCTGATTGGTATTGTTGCAACCGCGATTTTCTTCTTCATCATCGGTTAAGATTAGCCCTAAAAGAAAAAGCCCTGCTCACCAATGAGCAGGGCTTTTTAGTTTGGCGAAACATCCAAAGCGGAAATAGACAGAACCTCAACTAAACCTGCACCGCTTTAATATGCTTGATGATACTGGCGTAAAGTAAGGCATACCAAACGATGAATGGCAGAACATCGACGGACGAGCTCACCACAATGCCATCCTCAGGCATCACCGTCATGTAGTAGGCAAGCAAAAATACAGATATCGGAATCAATAACGTACAAAACCGCACTGACACAACAAAGCTGATACTAAAGTATCGCCCAAGGAAATCCGTACCATGTTCGGAACCATTGGCCTTATACGCCCAGTACGTACCAAACAAGACAATCAGAATATAAGACACAGATTCGACAGCATCCCATACATTTTGTGGTTCGAGTGGCGAGATGGAAATAAGCTCAATACCAATAGTCACAAACGCTATGCTTAAAAACATATACAAGAACTTATCTTTTTCCGACAGTTTGTTGGCTCGAATATCGTTCTTCAGACTTTGTACATCCCAAAAATACATAGCGACTCCTTTAAGTATTGCTCGTCTTGAACTGAACACGCCGAGTGATACTTGCGCAATTAATTCATAGCAACTCGAAATATAAATTAAAAATCAAATAGATAGTCAAATCGACTAAAAATACTCTCGCACAAATGGGATGGTTTGTCTCTAAGAAATCTCTCGTTATCGGTACCGTCTTGAATTCAACAAGACCAATGTACCAAACCGATTTTTACAACGTAATTGGCAGTCAAAATCACTAACTTTCTAATTTATCTTTGAAGGGATACGCAATACATTGCATTATAAGAAACCGCTTACCGCTATAGCACTAAATTACCGACCAAGGAGGGTCTGAAATGAAATTAGCACAGTTAAATATTGCGCTTGCCAAATATCCTTTGGATGCGCCTGAAATTAAAGAATTTGTAGACAATTTAGACTTAGTTAATGGTATTGCTGAAGAGAGTGAAGGCTTTGTTTGGCGTTTAAAAGACGACTCCGGTGATGCCACCAGCATTAAATTGTTTGAAGACCCAAACATGATTGTAAACATGTCTGTCTGGGAAAGTACTGACGCACTCAAAAACTTTATGTTCCGTACTGACCATAGAGATTTCATGCGCAGAAAAAGCGAATGGTTTCATCGATTAACAGAAGATAGCTATGTTCTATGGTGGGTTGAAGATGGCCATATACCAACACCACAAGAAGCTTTATTCCGCCTTCAACATTTGCGCGATAACGGAGATACGCCCTTTGCTTTCACATTTAAAACTAACTTTACAGAAGCAGATCTTGCGTGAGCTATGCGCTGGTTAAATCGCTAAATTGTATAAAAGCACCGATATGACATGCCTCACCCCATCATTGGAGTTGTGCACTTCAAGGGAAATTGTAACTGACTCTAAAGGATAAAAAGTGATAGATCATTTTGAAATTAAAGTAGCGGCATTCGAAGAATGTCGTGCTTTTTACATGAATGTGCTTGAGCCATTAGGCATTGAACTCAAATGGTCAGATGAAAATGCTGCTGGTTTCGGGCTTTCGAGCGAGCCACATGTAAGATTTCTCATTGAAAAAGGTGTCAGCAATTCAACATGCCACATCGCTTTTTCTGCATTAGACAAACGACAAGTTACAGCATTTCACGAAGCGGGGTTGTCTGCTGGAGGCAAATGTAACGGGAAACCTGGTTTACGAAGTCACTACGCTCCAAATTACTACGCAGCGTTTTTGATTGATCCCGAGGGTAATAATGTGGAGTCCGTGGTGTACCTTTAGTACGCATACAACAAAGCGTTTAAGAGTAACTTCCCAGGCTTGGGATTTTTAACAAATGGCTCTGGTGATTGAAGAGGCATGTAGTAGCAATAGTATTGCTTACCCCCTCTCCCCTCAGCAAGGCGTTGTTCGTCAATAGTAAATGAAGAAGTAGACCTTTCGATGTTAACCACAAAAATTGAAACAGAACGATTAATACTACGAGCTTTAGTCGCAGAAGATGCGGGAGACTTGTTTAGTATATTCTCAGACAATGAAGTCATGAAATATTGGAATACTGAACCTTGGGTGTCTGTTGATGAGGCAAAAACATTTATAACCAACAGTGTTCGAGCTATGGATAGCAATACAGAAGTGATTCTAGGTATCTACTTAAAAAGCACAGGGCAACTTCTAGGTAAGATAATGCTATTTAGCTTTGCCAAAGAGTCTAGACGTGCGGAAATCGGTTTTGGCGTCAGCTGCGATTTCTGGGGAAAAGGTATTGTTCTTGAGGCTGGTTCAGCACTAATTGAGCACGCATTTCATACTCTAAAATTGCGCCGTATCGAAGCTGAAATAGATCCAGACAACATCGCTTCAGGCAAGGCTTTGGAGAGATTAGGGTTTGTAAAAGAAGGTTTTCTGAGACAACGATGGGAAGTTAATGGCGTTGTGTCGGATTCCGCAATCTATGGCTTACTAGCTAAGCCTTTGAAAATCTCATAATAGTGTATTCAATATGGAGGAAAACAAATGGATTTAAATTCACTAGTGCTGTTTGTCATCGCTTGCCTAGCCATCAATATGATACCCGGACCAGATGTAATCTACATTGTTTCGAACACAATGAAAGGTAAACTGGCCAGTGGAATGAAGGCAGCGATTGGGCTCGGCATTGGTTACTTTATTCATACATTAGCAGCGTGTTTGGGTTTATCCGCAATAATTCTCAGCTCTGCGGTAGCTTTTACAGCAGTAAAATGGCTAGGAGCAGCCTACTTGGTCTATTTAGGTGTCCAAGCGCTACTTTCCATGTGGCGTGGTAAGAGCAAACTCGTGGTCAGCGAAAGCATTGGAAGCAACAAAAACGTATTTGTACAAGGTGTCATTGTTAGTGTTTTGAATCCGAAAGTAGCGCTATTCTTCCTTTCTTTCCTACCTCAATTTATCGACACTTCGACAGGCTCCGCATCAACACAACTATTAGTCCTTGGCTTGCTATTCAGTGCATTAGCAACAATGTGTAACGTGTTGTACGCTTCAGTCGGAAGTTGGGTATTTAGTCGTTCAAATTCTCAACGCTATTCGCGTGCGCTAGAAGGTGTATCGGGCGTTTTGCTTATTGGGCTAGCAGGTAAAGTCGCTATCAGTGATCGCTAACTTCGGCTGTGTGATTTTGGATGTTGCGAAAATCACATTTGGTCATAACTACTCAAGTTGGAATTTATACCGCAGCACATACGCTAAACCTGCAGGAAAGGAATTGCGGTTTAGAATTTGCGAAGCCAATAACCATTGCTGATAACTGTTGGATAGGCGACCAGGCAGCAACGGTAAGTTAAAAGGATTTATATGCTAAATATTCGTCAAGCTTGTATAGAAGATATAACGACTCTGAAGAGGCTGCAGTTTCAACTTAATGAATACCATCAAGCTAATCTTCCAGATGACTACCTAACACCGGAAGAAATTGAACAGAAAATCGATTTACACAAAATTATCGAAAGTGATAGCTCCATTTTTCTCGTTGCTGAAAGCGAAAGGAAGGTAATTGGTTTTGTTTTTGGTGAGCTATGGGTTCGTAAGTCTTGGACGTTAAAACAGCGAAAAGTCGCAAGCGTTGAACAGATTGTAGTGAACTCATGCTATAGGAATCAAGGGGTTGGATTAGCGCTAATAAAGGCGTTCGAGGCAAATGCCATTTATGACGGCGGAGAAGAGTTGTGGTTAGAGGTATATTCCTTTAATAAATCCGCTTTGGGTTTGTACCGTAAAGCCGGTATAGAGCCAAAAATTCAAATTGCTCAAAAAGCACTAACCTGAAAATTAGATACATTTTCAGACCCAAAATAAAGGGAGTTTTATGTTTAGAGTTGTCTATGAATGGCATGTGCCGGTTGAGCAAATGGATGAGTTTCAAAATGTCTGGCGCTCGGCGACAGAATCAATTCATCATTCAGTTGAAGGTGCGCTCGGTAGCTTTATGTTGCGCTCCTATGATACACCTGAAAAAGTTCTGACCATTGCTAAGTGGAACACACGTGAAGACTGGGAGTTATTTTGGGGAAATCGTAACCCAGAAAAGATGCAACAGATGCGTAAAATTGCAAAACGTGTTTCGGTTGAAGCATTCGACGAAATAGAAGACAGAACTAAATAACGATTGCGGCGCATAACACAACATTCAAGATGGATTCCTAACACTTTGCATTTTAGTTCCAAAGTTGAGCTTCGTATTTATGGCACAATTTGTCGGTAGCGTTACTCACAACCTAATACGGCGTTAAATAAACCAAACTGAGATTAGCGTCGATTTTATTAATATTTGATGCTCGACAGTAGCAGACCTAATCCAAATACTGCTTCAAACGGAATATTTGGAGCATAAGTATCGTGAGGGTTGTTTTAGTCGCATTGACGCTGAACCATTTTATTTACTTGTATTTTGAGAATTTTATCGAAGGTGTAATGAATAATGCGAGCACAGCAGGTCAAGCTCCTGGGTATGGAATAGTTTATGCGCTGCTGATATTTCCTTTTCAATTATTTTTTGAATTGGTTTTGTTTGCAGCTTTGCTCTATCAAGTGTTCATTGTCCGTCAATGGCATGCGAGTATGTGGTACTGGTCTCCTTTTTTGCTTACATTATTTTTGATTCTAGACATCGGTTACTGACGTTAGCTCATTCACATCAGTCAACAAATCTCATTGATGAAATGGGTGTAAATCCTCGCCAACGCATGGCACATGCCAGTGATAAAACCACTCAGATTTGCACTGATAGTCACGACGTAGAATGGCATGAAGTACCAGCCATAAGCGTCGCAATATAGCCCATTTCAAGCGCTGTACAAACTACTGTATTTTACCACCCTTTTACCACCCCCTCGAACTTTACTCAGTACTAACGCAGAGTAATAACAAGGGGAGAAAAAGGACAAAAGAAGGAATTTCACTTGAATATCAATAAGTTACAGGCACAAAAAAGCCCACCAGAAAGGTGGGCTTTTTCTAAAATTTGGTGGGTCCGGGCGAACTCGAATCGCCGACCCCTACCATGTCAAGGTAGTACTCTAACCAACTGAGCTACGGACCCAAATTTTTCATTCCTGACCATTCAATTCAGAATGGTGCGTCCGAGTGGACTCGAACCACCGACCCCCGCCATGTCAAGGCGATACTCTAACCAGCTGAGCTACGGACGCATATCTCTGGAACGAGAAGGATATTAGCTATATCCGATCAGGGGTGCAAGCATAAATTCATCAACTTTGAATCGTTTGGTGAAAATGTAAACTCAACACCCGTTTT
Organism: Vibrio sp. zbq_1; assembly: GCF_043102935.1. NCBI lineage: Bacteria > Pseudomonadati > Pseudomonadota > Gammaproteobacteria > Vibrionales > Vibrionaceae > Vibrio > Vibrio sp. zbq_1. The sequence goes on along the minus strand of NZ_JBICJH010000009.1, from coordinate 38,572 downwards.
CAGATGATTTTATCGGCAAGCCCTTCGTCTATTGGGGATAAAAGTGTGATCTATATAACTTTTACGATTTTGTTCAATTGTCGTAAGGCACTTCACTTAACATCCAAATTTGTAATGTCTGGGAAATATCAGGGCAAAAACCAAACAGAATTTGATATTTAGGCTCAAATGGCTCACCAATGTAGGTAGTGCGGATCAGTTTACCCGTTTTGACATCGACTTGAGTACTTACTCTGCCTTTAAAGTTTTGGAAAATCACAAACTGCTCGCTGTGATAAACCATCTGTTCACGATAAAACAAAAAGTGGTCTTGTGGCGTTTCTGTCAGTTTGCACTCCAGCGGCTTTAAGCTCTGCATTCCTTGCACATGTGGAGCTAGCAGCAACAGTGCAAATATCCATCCATATCGCATACGACTTCCCTATTCTGCTTTCTTTCTCAAAGTATAGGTCTTGGCGTATTGGGCGATACAAAAAAGGCTTCGATCTACACAAATCAAAGCCTTTAGGTTTATCGTTTGATTGGTTGTATTAGTCGTCAGACTCAAACACCACATTGTAGTTTTCAGTGTAAGTACAATTAGGTTGACGACTGCAGGTGAAAAATCGTCGTCCTTTAAATTCACCTTGGCTGGCGGTTTTGATGATCATCGGACTGCCGCATTTCTTACAAAAACGCACTTCTTTCTCAGGCTCGATCAAATCAATATGAGCCGCCAACAAACGACGTAAACGCCCCACTTGATAACTGTGTTTTACTGAAGTCCCGATCAGAGGCAAGTTGGCAGATTTACATACGTGCATCAGCAACTTCTGACGCTCCACCTTACCTTTATTCAATTGTTGCCCGTTATCAAACTCGATAATTACGCGCGGTTCTAACGTTCTTGGGTCACAAATTACGTAGTCGAAATAACTGCGCGCGATGCGATTATTGGCCACGAAAAACTGCTTTTTATTCTTGATGTCTTTCGGAGCAACCAAAGTAGACATGTTCACCTTGGCAAATACGACAGCATGCTCTCCAACTGCGGCTCTTAGCGCATTGAAAAAAGCACCTTCTTGCCCTCTTAGTAACGGGCCTTTCGCACGATATGGATAGTCACGCGTGTCGTCGTGCTTAATCACGTACTTTTGAATAATAATGAAGAATACAACCAGAAGAACAACAATGATAAAGATGTTGGTCATAGATAAAGTGCGCCCAAAACAACTAGTTGCTCAAAGCGTAAATGGAAATGCTATACAGAGCAACAAAACCTATCAATTTTGAGGTGCGATGACATAAGCGATGAAGAAAAGTTCACGGAGGATAAGCAAAAACAAGCCAATCTTTCTAGGGATTGGCTCTTGTACGTTGTGCCTGATTAACAATCATTAAGTGTTAGCGTCTGGTTGATTGTCTGGCATGGCATCAATGAAAGTTGGCAGTTGGTTGCAAGCATCTACAATTGCGTTGATAACCGGATAAGGCGACATATCAACTCCAAAACGTTGCGCGTTGTAGACTTGAGGCACAAGGCAAATATCAACGATGCATGGCGAGTCAGTCACACTGTATTTACAGTTTCCATGCTCTTCTCGATATTTGGCCAGTTTCTCTTCTAACGCAGCAAAGCCTTGTTTGATCCAGTGATGAATCCACTCCTCTTTCTGCGCTTGTTCACAACCTAATGTTCCTTCCAGGTACTGCAAGACACGCAGATTGTTTAAAGGATGAATTTCCATGGCAATATCCTGCGCCATCGCCAACGCTTGATAACGTAATGGCGTTTGTTCAGGAATGACCGACACATCTGGGTAGTTTTCTTCAAGATATTGAATGATCGCGAGTGACTGATTTAAGCGTAAGTCGCCATCCACCAGCACAGGGACCAGCTCTGAGGCGTTAAGATCGTGGTATTGCTCATTGTGCTGTTCACCGCCATTGCGAACTAAGTGAACAGACACTGAATCATACGCCAGTTGCTTTAAATTCAAGCATATACGCACTCGATATGCCGCCGAAGATCGCCAATATCCATAAAGAATGATGTCATCGCCCATGGCTTGTCCCTATTTTGCTGTTTAATGTTTCAAGTATTGACTAACTTGCTGATCAATAGCACCAAAAATAGTATTACCTTCAACATCAAACATCTCAAGTTTGATCGAATCACCAAACGACATAAAGTTTGTCGTTGGCTTGCCATCACGAATGGTTTCGATCATACGGACTTCCGCGATACATGAATAACCAACGCCACCTTCCTCAATCGATGTGCCATGGTCAGTGCCTTGCTTGTTGGACACCGTGCCAGAACCGATGATTGCGCCAGCCGATAGTGGGCGCGTTTTTGTGGCATGAACGATTAAGTCTGCAAAGTCAAAAGTCATGTCAACGCCAGCATTAGGGCGACCAAACGGCTTGTGGTTGTAAGTGGAAACCAATGGTAAATGAACTTTGTTTTCATACCATGCATCGCCCAGTTCATCAGGGGTAACCGCTACAGGAGAAAACGCCGAAGACGGTTTAGATTGGAAGAAACCAAACCCTTTTGCGAGCTCTGCAGGAATCAAACCACGTAGCGAGACATCGTTCACTAACATAATGAGACGAATAGATTCTTGTGCCTCAGCAATGCTTGCGCCCATTGGCACATCGCCAGTTACAACGGCAACTTCGCCTTCAAAATCGATACCCCATTCGTCGCTGGCAAACTCAATATTGTCGCAAGGGCCAATAAACGCATCTGAACCACCTTGATACATCAAAGGATCAGTCCAAAAACTCTCTGGCATTTCTGCGCCGCGCGCTTTACGAACCAACTCGACATGGTTGACATAAGCACTGCCATCCGCCCACTGATAAGCGCGAGGTAACGGAGACTCACAATAATGCGCCTCAAACTCTTCAAACCCAGTGACCGTGCCATTGTTCAGCGCGGTGTAAATTTCTTCCAACTGTGGTGCAACAGCTTCCCAATTATCGAGCGCGACTTGCATAGTCGGTGCTAGATTTCTCGGGTGGAAAACTTCTGTTGCGGGCACGCAGCGCGTTAAGTCTTTGCTCACGACCATCAACAGACCGTCACGAGTGCCATTTTTCTTGGTTGCTAATTTCATCCTTGCCCCTTACTTCTCTTGCCAGCTATAGACGTATTCTTTGTTTTCTACTTTATCCAGTTCATCCGAGAACTGGAGTGCATGACGGGTATCGATCATGACTGCGACCTCATCCGTAAACTTCTTCTTATATTCTCGACCCGCTTTAAACGCTTTTGGATGCGGACCATGAGTAAAGCCTGCCGGATGAAACGTCACCATACCCGCTTCAATGTTATCGCGACTAAAGAAGTCACCTGCGTGGTAGAACAACACTTCGTCATAGTCATCATTGTTATGGTAGAACGGTACTTTAAGTGCTCCCGGGTCGCTCTCAATTGGACGAGGAACAAACGTACACACTACAAATCCCGCTCCTACAAATGTAGTATGCGCCGACGGTGGTAAGTGGTAGCGATGTGACATAAGTGGACGTATATCACGCCAATTCACTTTCACTACTGCTAAGTCGCCATGCCAACCAATCGCGTCTAAAGGATTGAACGGATAGGTAATCACGCTAACTTTATCGTGGCGTTTTACCTGAACCTCGGTGCGGTTTTCAGAATATTGCGCACGAAACTCATCATCGATAGATGGAACTTCCAACACCGCTGGGTCAAATACCGCGTGATTCCCTACCATGCCCTTTTCAGGTAAGGAGTACGCTGCATCGGTGTTTTCAATCATGAGAATGAACATGGGTTCACTCGGCTCTAAACGCCAACTCGTTGAGCGCGGGATCATGACGTAATCCCCTTCGCTCACTTTCAGATGACCATAGTCACAGTAAAGATCTGCCGTGCCTTGGTGGATGAACAGCAGCTCGTCGCCATCGGCATTTCTTACCAAGAAATCCATCTTTTCATCCATGCGCCATACACGTATTTTACAGTTAGCGTTGTGCAATAGGTGCGGTACTGACCAAGGAGAGATTTGACTGGCTTTATCTACTAAGGTGAAGTCAAAAGCGCGTGGGCGTAAGTCACCTTCCCACTCACACCAACCGGTTGGCGCATGTTGATGATGAAAATGTGCCGCAGGGCCGAAGAATCCACTTCGGCCAGCTTCACGTTCATAAATTGCCTCATCCGGGAAATCCGCATGTGCTTGTTTAGAGCACACTCCCTCCCGATGCGGAAATGTGATCCATTTATGCATCGCTTAGTACTCCTCGGCGAATTTGATCTTCTTCAATCGATTCAAAGAGCGCTTTGAAGTTACCTTCACCAAAGCCTTCATTGCCTTTGCGCTGAATGATTTCAAAGAACACAGGGCCAATAACCGTCTGAGTAAAGATTTGCAGCAAGATTCCGTCTTTCATTGGCGCGCCATCAATCAAGATCTGCAAAGCACGAAGTTTGCTGACATCCTCAGTATGGCCTTCAACGCGCTCATCGACTTTCTCGTAGTAGGTGTCTGGCGTTGGCATAAAGTCCATACCGCGGTCACGCAACGTTTGCACCGTTTGATAGATGTCATCCGTTGTCAGTGCGATATGCTGAATGCCTTCGCCGTTGTATTCGCGGATAAACTCTTCAATCTGCGATTTGTCATCCGAGGATTCATTGATTGGAATGCGGATTTTGCCACACGGCGCCGTCATTGCGCGGCTAACAAGGCCTGTCAGTTTACCTTCGATATCGAAGTATCGAATTTCTCGGAAGTTCCCGATGCGCTCATAAAAACCAGACCAAACATCCATATTACCTTGCTTAACATTGTGCGTGAGATGGTCTATCTCGTACAAGCCAACGTCTGATTTTGCTAAGCGATCGTCTGCATCATCATAAAAACGGAAATCGACGTCGTAAATGCTCTGCTTGCCATAGCGATCAACGAAATAAAGCAAGCTTTCACCAATACCGTAAATGGCAGGGATACTCAGTTCCATCGGACCAATTTCAGTTTTGTATTCTGTGCCGCCGTTTTGAATAGCATGTTCAAGCGCAACCGTCGCGTCTTTCACACGAAACGCCATACCACATACAGATGGGCCGTGAACTTTAGCAAACTCCTCCGCCTGGCTATGAGGCTGGGCGTTCACGATAAAGCTGATGTCACCTTGTCGATACAACCATGCTTCTTTCGAACGATGTTTGGCTATTTCAGCAAAGCCTAGCGATGTAAATAACGCTTTTAGTTGTTCAATGCCTTTGCTGTCAGCAGCTGTGTATTCAACAAACTCAAATCCGTCTGTACCTAATGGGTTGTATGTGTCCACCATGACTTTCTCCTTGCGTCACTAATTTGTTTACAGCCTCACTGAGCTGTTTGAACTGATTTTTCTAACTTGGCGCAGGTAGAGAGAAATTGGAATACATCAGCCGAAATCTCTATTTCGATGGGTCTTACGGAGAAATGTAAAATTAATGTTACACCACAAAACCATCAATGCATCTGGTTAAAAACAAACCAAAATCAAATTGAATTTCAATCAATTAGGTTGATATTTTTCGATTTACGCCATACCACCAAATGTAAACAACTTGTTACCATGGTGATTTTTATTGGCACCTAGCGACTTTAGATAAGTCTTTGGTTTCATTTAAAGAGAGGTTGGAGAGAGTGAAACAAGCGAGAATTTCAAGACAACAAAGCGCACGTAAAAAGCGGCCAAGTTCTTATTGAACTTGGCCTATCCAGTTGGCAGTGCGAGGATATGAGTAAACAGAGACGTCATTAATCCACAAATGTGATTTTGCTTCAAATACACCCTACTTATTTACAGTGCACCTTGCAGCAATTATTGACTGCTTTCATCAGTTACATATTTGCTTCGAGCCATAGTGCATTACTGTCTCCGCTCTCAATTACCAAATTGTCACGTGCTAAACCACTTTCGTGATTGCGTCGTCACTTCTGGCATTATCCTCGGTCAGAATCGTGTCAGGCAGTGATTTTCTTTGATTCAACGCAGCTTCACCTACATAAAGCTGTGCAATAAAAGAGATTCTGTTCCCTTTCGAGTCCGTGCCATTGATTTCGAATTCACATCGTTTCTCGGTATCGCCCTCGACCCCAAAAGAAAGAGACACCCAAATGACACAAATTAATCAAGAACGTCTAGTTGAACATTTCTGCCAACTGGTTCGTATCGACAGCGAATCTATGAATGAAAAACAAATTGCAGAAACGCTGGCTGAGCAACTGGGCGAACTAGGCTTTACGGTTCACAAACTTCCTGTACCAGAACACATTTCTAATGGCTTCAACGTGTACGCACGTTTAGAAGGAAAAAAAGAAGGCTCAATCCTAATGAGCTGTCACATGGATACGGTAACGCCGGGCATTGGTATCGAGCCGATCATCGAAGACGGTATCATCCGCTCGAAAGGCAACACCATTCTTGGCGGTGACGACAAATCGGGCATCGCTGCCATCATGGAAGCAGTGCGCTGCATCCAAGCTGAAAACCTAGAACACAAAACGCTCGAATTGGCGTTCACCGTACATGAAGAAGGTGGCCTGTTCGGTTCTGAATACTTCGATATGTCTCACGTAACCTCAACAGAAGCGATCGTACTGGACACAGGTGGCCCAATTGGAACTATCGTAACGGCTGCTCCGGGCCAACAAAAGATCGTCGCAACCATCAAAGGCCGCCCTGCACATGCAGGTCTTGCGCCGGAAGAAGGCATCAGCGCGATCATGGTTGCGGCAGATGCAATCAACCAAATGAAACTGCTTCGCATCGACGAAGAAACCACAGCGAACATCGGTATGGTCAACGGTGGTCAGGCAACCAACATTGTGATGCCAGAGCTTAAAATCGTTGCTGAAGCTCGCTCTCTAAATGGAGAGAAGCTAGAAGCCCAAGTCAACCACATGATTTCAACATTTGAGTCGGTATGCGAAAAACATGGCGCAGAAGTCGAAATCGAATCTAGCCGCGCGTACGACGCCTTTGTTATCGAAGAAGACAATGCGCACGTAACCGCAATCAAAGCGGCGTTTGCAGATATGGGTATCGAAGCGTTCACGAAAGGCACTGGCGGCGGCAGCGATGCGAACAACTTCAACAAGAAAGGTCTGACAACCGTGAATCTATCTACGGGTATGGCTAAAGTGCACACCACTGAAGAGTTCATCGCCGTTGACGATATGGTAAAAATCTCTGAGTTCGTTAAGCATTTTTTGGTGAAGTAGCCTCACTCAAATATTTAGATTAACTTCCGACTTTCATCCCCTTCTCGCCCTGCGCGAAGGGGATTTTTATTTTTGCCCTCCATAAATATTCTTCCCTTAATGCCAACTTGGCAATCAACCGCGATAAAAATTCTACCAGCTCACTTTTTGAGACCGAACAGCCCGACTTTCAGCACCTTGTTACAACCATGTTAAAACTCGATTGTGCAGACAGTTTATACAATATACATTTTGAGCACCTTTCAGGATGAATAGAGTGAGACAAGGATGAAATTACCTAAACTACTTTTGCTAGCATCGATAATGAGTCCGATACTGGCTACACCGAGCTACGCAGTGCCGTATCCGGCTGGTGTGACGCTTGCAGAGACGCAAGAAATTACGCTCAACAATGGTGCGGAAGTCACCTCTATCGATCCTGCAAAACAAGCCGCGGAACCTGCGTTCAACCTTGGTCGAGACTTGTTTGAAGGCTTAACCATTCAGGACAAACAAGGCAAAACGATTCCTGGGATTGCAAAATCTTGGACGGTGAATGACAACAATACGGTTTACACCTTCCACTTGCGCGATGCGAAATGGTCAAACGGCGACGCAGTGACCGCTCAAGATTTTGTCTACAGTTGGCAACGATTGCTCGACCCTAACACGGCATCACCTTACGCTTGGTTTGCCGCCATACCGAATATCCTAAACTCGCAAGCCATTATGAAAAGCGAAGCAAAACCTGATTCATTGGGCGTGAAAGCGTTGGATGAAAAAACCTTCCAAGTCACTTTGGAGCAGCCAATTCCGTTCTTCATAAAACTCCTGAGCCACCCCGTTCTTGCTCCGGTTCATCAAACAACGGTAGAGAGACACGGCAGTAACTGGACACAACCAGAAAACATCGTAACCAACGGCGCGTTTACCGTTTCGGAGTGGAAGGTAAACGAGAAGATGGTAATGAAGAAAAACCCGCACTATTGGGATGCAAACAACGTCGTCCTAGATAAAATCACTTGGCTGCCGATCGGTGATGCGAATGTCGTGCTAAATCGCTACCTAGCAGGCGAAATTGATCAGGTCATGTCGATTCCTGCCGCACAAAAAAGGAAACTAATAAGCAAACTGCCTCAAGATGTGGCTGATACAAGTGCTTCGCTAGGTTCGACTTTTTACTACCTAAATACGCAAGAAGGGCCGACCAAAGATCGTCGAGTTCGCCAAGCCCTCTCCTACGCCATTGATCGCAATCTACTGACTGATTCGATTTTAAGAAATGGTGGCATTCCGATGTTCACGCTAGTACCACCGCAAACCGATGGGTTTCAATCGCACACACCGGAATATTCAAAGTGGGACCAGATCCAACGAATTGACGAAGCAAAGCGTTTGTTAGCAGAGGCAGGCTACAACCAAAGTAACCCACTTAAGTTGACGTTTACCGTCCCGACTTTCTCGATGGATGTAAAAATGGCGACAGCCATGGCGGGCATGTGGAAGAGCCGTTTAGGCGCACAAGTCACCATTAAGCAGTTGGAACCTAAAGTCTTCTATGCCTTGAAAGAACCCACAGAAATTACGCGCGGCGGTTGGACAGCCGACTACAACGAGGCATCGACTTGGTTAGATATCTTCGTCTCAAATGGCGAGTACAACGATTCACGTTACCACAACCCGAAATACGATGAGTTGATGTCGCAATCTAAGACCCTGAGCGACCCATCTGACCTATATCTACAAGCAGAAAGCATGTTGATTGATGATATGGCGATAATTCCAGTTTACCGTCCCGGCAACGATCAATACCTGATCAAGCCTTATGTCGGTGGCTACGAGCGCACTAACCCCGAGTCCTCGTACTACCGCAAGAATGTCTATGTGAAAGTTCACTAAAGGCATGTTTCGGCCTGTGTCGATAAGGTAACTAGCACTTACATTGCCAATACATGGCATACCTTCTCGAACCTCTCTTTCCTCGGTAATGAGCACAGGCCAATTTTTTTCACCTTTTATTCGACGCGGCGGGATGTGGCGTCGTTTTACCAAAGGATGATGGATCATGATTTGGTACATTCTGAGACGGCTAGCCATCGCCGTTCCAACCTTGTTGTTTATTGCGCTGGTTTCTTTCTGGTTGATGCACATCGCGCCGGGTGGCCCGTTTGATATGGAACGCCCAATGCCAGAAATCGTGCGCGCCAACATCGAAGCAAAATTCCACCTTGATGAACCGTTTCTGGTTCAGTTTTGGATTTACATTACAAACTTTGTGCAGGGTGATTTAGGCCCAAGCTTTGTTTACCAAGACTTCTCTGTCACTCAACTGGTTGCCCAATCTTGGCCCGTATCGGCAATGCTTGGGATGCTTTCTTTTTGCATCTCAGTCCCACTTGGGATGCTGCTCGGCACTATTGCCGCATTAAAGCGCAATAGCCGTTTGGACTACGGATTAATGACACTCTCGATGACGGGCGTGGTTGTTCCTGCTTTTGTTTTGGCTCCCGTGCTTGTCACCATTTTTGCGATTCAGCTTGGTTGGCTCCCCGCTGGTGGCTGGGAAGGTGGGCAATTAGCTTTTCTTGTTTTGCCGGTATTAAGTCTCGCCATTGGATCAGTCGCTAGCATCGCGCGTGTCATGCGAGGCGCGATGATTGAAACCCTCAATCAGCCTTACATTCGCACCGCAAAAGCGAAGGGATTATCGACCGCCTACATCTTGTTCCACCATGCACTGCGTCCGTCATTGATCCCCGTCGTCGCTATGCTCGGGCCTGCGTTTGTCTCTGTCGTGACGGGCTCTGTCATCATCGACATCTTTTTCGGCACTGGTGGTATGGGCCAGCACTTTGTCTCTGGTGCACTGAATCGCGACTACGGCTTAGTAATGGGCATCACCTTAATTGTCGCCTCACTCACCATCTTCTTTAATCTTGTGGTCGATTTGTTGTACACGGTGATCGACCCACGTATCCGAGTTTAGGAGTCAAACATGTTATCGATTAAGAAACCGGATACTCAATCCTTACAAGACCAAGTCGTAGACAATATCGAAGCGGTGGAAGGTCGTAGTTTGTGGCAAGACGCCTGGGCTCGTTTTCGAAAAAACCGCGCCGCGATGACATCGGTTTATGTGCTCACGCTCATCACTTTGTGCATCACGTTTGGCCCCTCGATTGCGGCCTTTGGACACGATGAGATTGATTGGGACGTACTCGCCGACCCATACGAACTAGGGAAGCCATCACTTAGCAGCGGCCATTACTTTGGTACCGACGATCTCGGCCAAGACCTGTTTGCCCGCACGATGCAAGGCGGTCGCCTTTCAATTTTAGTTGGCTTTGTGGGCGCGTTAGTCGCCGTCGTTATCGGAACGATTTGGGGCAGCATTTCAGGCTACCTAGGCGGCGTTGTAGATAGCGTGATGATGCGCATCATCGAAGTGTTGGATTCAGTACCATTTATGTTCATGGTCATCCTTTTCGTCACCCTCTTTGGCAACAACATCTACCTGATTTTTATCGTAATTGGCATGGTGTCATGGCTGGGAATCGCTCGCGTGGTACGCGGCGTGACCTTCGGGATTAAAAAGCGCGAGTTCATCGAAGCGGCACATTCCATTGGCGTGTCAAAGTTCACCATCGTTCGTCGTCACGTGCTGCCAAACGTATTGGGAATTGTAATGGTCTATTCATCGCTCATGGTGCCCGGTTTCATCATGTTTGAATCCTTCTTAAGCTTTTTAGGCTTAGGTGTTCAACCGCCAGACACCAGTTGGGGAATACTGATTTCCGAAGGTGCAAAAACCATTGACGTTGCCTTGTGGATGCTGCTTTTTCCATCCCTGTTCTTGGTCACAACCCTATTCTGTTTCAACTTCATCGGCGATGGCTTACGCGACGCTCTTGACCCAAAAGATCGATAAGGACAACTCCATGCTATCTATTGAAAACATGAACGTGCGCTTCGATACGCCAGACGGACAAGTGCAAGCGGTCAGTAACCTTTCCTACTCTATTAAAGCAGGAGAAACGCTCGGCATTGTGGGTGAATCAGGCTCTGGTAAAAGCCAATCGGTATTTGCGCTGATGGGGCTCACCGCCGACAACGGTAATGTCTCCGGTGAAGCCTTATTTCATGGCGAGAACTTACTCTCAATGTCCAAGAAACAGCTCAACCGTATTCGCGCAGAGAAAATCGGCATGATCTTCCAAGATCCCATGACCTCTCTGAATCCATTTATGAAGATAGGTAAACAGCTAAGCGAAGTGTTGATGGTGCACAAAGGCATGAGTCGCAAGCAAGCCATCGCGGAATCAATACACATGTTAGATGCGGTGCGAATCCCATCGCCGGACACTCGCCTGAATCAATACCCGCACGAGCTGTCTGGTGGCATGCGCCAACGTGTGATGATTGCCATGGCGCTCCTGTGTAAACCAGAGCTGCTCATCGCTGATGAGCCAACCACCGCATTGGACGTGACCGTACAAGCCCAAATTTTGACTCTGTTACGTGAGTTACAAAAAGAGTTCAATACCGCGATATTGCTGATCACGCACGACATGGGCGTTGTTGCCGAAATGTGTGACCGCGTGTTGGTGATGTACGGTGGACAAAAAATGGAACAAGCGGATACGGACACCCTCTTTGCTCAGCCCGCACACCCTTATACCCAAGGCTTACTGAGAGCAATTCCGTCGATCACCGAAGACATGCCTCGTTTGCCAACCATCCCTGGCAATCCACCGAGCGCCTTGATTAACCACCAAGGCTGCCCGTTTAGAGATCGCTGTGATTACCGACTCGCTCGCTGCCAAGCCGAAACGCCGAAGTTTATGCCGCTCAATGGTCGTCAATCCATCGCCTGCCATGTCAAAGCCCAAAGCAGCATTTCACTCATCCACCAGTCGGCTTAAGGAAACGTTATGAATCAGAAAGAAGTGTTATTGTCCGCTCGCGACCTGCAAGTGCATTTTCCTGTTTCGCGACACCTCATTCCGAGCCGAAGAAAGATCGTACAAGCCGTCAACGGCATCGATTTGGATGTTTATCGAGGCGAAACGCTCGGCATTGTTGGCGAATCAGGCTGCGGAAAATCCACCTTAGCGCGTGCTCTGCTGCGCTTAGTTGAACCCACGCACGGTAAGCTCACTTGGAAAGGTGAAGACATGCGTGGCTTCAGCAAAAACAAGTTAGCACGTCGTCGCCAAGAATTTCAGATGATATTCCAAGACCCATCGGCGAGCCTCAATCCGAGATTGACGATTTCAGAATGTATCGCAGAGCCGTTACTCACACACCAACCTCAACTCAAACGCGCCGAAGTCGAAAAACGCGTCATTGCGATGATGGACAAAGTGGGTCTGTTGGCAAGCCAACGTAACCGATATCCGCATGAGTTTTCTGGCGGTCAGTGCCAACGTGTTGGCATCGCGCGCGCCTTAATCCTCAATCCGGACTTAGTGGTGTGTGATGAACCCGTCAGTGCATTGGATGTCTCGATTCAAGCGCAGGTCATTAATTTGCTCGACGACCTTAAACAAGAAATGGGACTGACACTGGTGATGATCGCTCATGACCTAAGCGTTGTGCGCCATATCAGCGACCGAGTGATGGTGATGTACCTTGGCAAACCAATGGAAGTGGGACGCTACGACCAAGTGTTCGACGATGCTCAGCATCCCTACACAAAAGCATTGCTTTCTGCGGTACCGATTGCCAATCCGCAACTAGCACGCAACCGCGACATCCAATTGTTGCCCGGAGACCTCCCTTCTCCGCTCAACCCACCCAGCGGTTGTGTTTTTAGAACCCGATGCCCAGAAGCTACGGAACTATGTGGGCAGCAAAGCCCAGTCAAAACAGGCACTGAGCAACATCATATTTACTGTTCAAACATGATTTAGGACGTTTTCATGAATACAACAAACTCGGTTAACCAACGCCTTTCATCGCTACGCGACGCAATGGCAAACTACAAGGTTTCGGCCTACATCGTCACAAACAATGATCCCCACAATAGTGAGTATTCCGCTGACCATTGGGCTGGACGCACGTGGATTTCTGGCTTTACTGGCTCGGCTGGTAATGTCGTCATAACTCAACAAGGCGGTGGATTGTGGACAGATGGTCGCTACTACATTCAAGCAGAAGAACAATTGCATGGAACAGGGCTAGACCTTTTCAAAGCGCGTCAGCCGGAAACCCCCACCATTCCTAAATGGCTTGCGAATACCCTCGACGAAAACAGCGCGATTGCCGTGGATGGACGCTCGATCAGCTACGCATTTTACCAAGAACTTAAACAAGCGCTTGAGCCAAAGAACATCGAGATTGTTCTCGACCTCGATCTGATAACGCCAATCTGGACTGACCGCCCGAGCAGACCGAGCGCAGAAATTTTTGACCATCCGGTTGCGTTTTCTGGTGTAGAAACCAAACAAAAACTCGCAGATATTCGTAAATGGCTCAATGAAAACCATGCGGACTGTTTATTGGTTTCAACCCTTGACGATGTGATGTGGACACTGAATATTCGTGGCGGTGACACGCTTTACTGCCCGGTTTCAGAATCCTACCTTATTGTCGAGCGAGACCGCGCGACGGCGTTCATCGATAAACAAAAGTTACCAGCCGAGATAGAGAAGAAGCTGACTGCGCAAGGTGTGAGCGTTCGTCACTACGAGTACGTCAGCCAGTATTTGAATCAGCAATGTGAAGGCTTGTCGCTTGCTTTTAGCCCGGTTTATACCGACAGCTTATTGGTTAACTCCATTGAGCAGAACCTTTCATTAAAGCCAATGGCTCGCCCCGTCACCGACATGAAAGCCATCAAAAATCAGACCGAGTTAGCCAATCTCGAACAGTCATTGACGGACGATGGTGTGGCTGTCGTGAAGTTCATGAGCTGGTTAGAAGACCAAGTCCCAAGCGGGCTTGTTACTGAGCTGTCAGCCGAGGCTCAATTGAAAAGCTATCGCCGTCAAACTCGCCATTATGTGAGCGACAGTTTCCGCACGATTGCAGGCTTCGCCGCACATGGCGCGAAAATGCACTACGCCGCCGATGAAGAAAGCAATGCCGTTGTCAATGAAAGCAATTTCTTCCTTGTAGATTCTGGCGGTCAATACCTTGGCGGCACAACAGACATCACCCGTACTTTCCACTTCGGATCACCGACCATTAAACAGCGTAAAGACTACACGTTAGTGCTGAAAGCGGTCATCCGACTGACTCAGACTCGATTTATGAAAGGCTCTACGGGTGCCAATCTCGACATCATGGCGCGAGGTGTGCTGTGGCAACATGGTATTGATTACAAATGCGGTACAGGACATGGTGTGGGTATTTGTTTGAATGTCCATGAAGGGCCACAAAACTTCTCGCAAAGCCACCGCGAAGTTGAGCTAAAACCTGGTATGGTGATCACCAATGAGCCCGGTGTTTACCGTGAAGGTGAATACGGTGTTCGGATCGAAAACATCATGAAAGTGGTTGAAGTCGAGCAAAATGAGTTCGGTATTTTTTATGGCTTCGAGACCATTACGCTGGCACCAATCGCCACGAACATGCTTGATGTCTCTTTGCTAAGCCATGACGAAATTAACTGGCTAAATCAATACCACTCTCGCGTCTACCAAGCACTCAGCCCATCTCTTGATGAGCACGACAAAGCTTGGCTTCAGCGCGCAACTCAGTTTGTAGAGCTTTAGACAAACCGCCCTATCTCCCGATTTCATTTTCATTTCAAACTCCCTGTTTGATTGCCAGCCTTCGGGTTGGCTTTTTTTATCCGCCTATGTGCGCACCTCTTCTTGTTGCTGAAAGCTTTTCTTTGCACAAATAAATATGATTAACACTCATTAGTCGTCACAGAAAGCACTAAATACGCTCCGCCGATGACCAGATACAAAAACGCCCTGCCAATATGACAGGGCGTTTATTTGTGTCAAAATGCGCGTTACTCTCGGCAAGCTTCCGCGTCAAAATCTACAACAATCGCGGCATTTTCAAAACTGCCAGAGACTTTGATATAGCCCCAATAATTGGCTTGGTTTGAAACGGTTATGCACTCTTTGTTACCAGCATTGTCTGACCAACCATGTAGGTTTGAACCATCTGGCCAGCCTAGATTGCTGTATTCAATTTTGAGGTCACCCGTGCCATTGCCAGTTGAGATAGCAATATTCGCATGTTCATTAACTGCCGGCACACTCAGCCAAATGGTTTGCTGATTTGACAAACAGACAGGCTCGCCAGCATTTAAACGACCACCACTCACTTTGCTTTGTACCGCGCAATTTTGCGGAAGCGTACTACTACCGCCAGTCGCCGAAACCGTCACATTGTGGGTCGCGGTAGCTGTCAAACCGTCATTATCTGTCACTGTTAAACTGACCGTGTACTGACCTTCACTCCCATATTGGTGCGTCGGCTGGGTTTGTGTGCTGGTCGTGCCATCACCGAAGTCCCACAACACACTGACGATTTGCCCGTCTGTATCCGTACTGTTCTCACTGCTGAATGTAATGCTTTCACCGACTTTTCCCTCATTGTTTGCGGTTATTACTGCATTAGGAGCGCCACCTGAAACCAATGACTGTTGCCACTGTTCAAACTCGCTCTGGTATAGGTTTGCCCATTGATTGATGGTCGCCTTGTAATTGCTCCAATTACCTTGGCGTGTTTCCACCAGCATTTGGTTTACATCATCTTTATGTCGCTCGAACATAAATCGAACGGCCAGATAGCCCCAGCGATAAATTCGGTCAACATCGAAGCCATCGTACGTGGTTTCAAAAACCTCGCTCAAGGTGTAAGTTGAGCCGTCTCGAATCGTATCTAACGCCGCTTGATTGTCTTTTTCGTTTGCGATGTATTCTGCAATGCCTTCACTCCACCACACTACCTTTTCAGTTGGATGACCAAAACCGCCATAAAGGTCGAATCGGCCATCTAGGTAATGCACGTATTCATGTTCTAAGTTCCAAACAAAATGGTCAGGGTTGGCGTAAGACGCTTCATAAGCGACAAAGTTAGGAATATTGCCCGGCTTGGACGGATCACCCTCAAGGTACATGCCGCCGTTGTTGGTACTGATGTCAAAGATTGGCCCCGCGTATTTTCCGTAGTCGTCACTGGAATCAAAAATATTCACTTGAAGCTGTGTATTATGATCATCAGCGACTGGCTGCTCGCCAGTTTCCAAAGATTGATGAAAATACCCTTCTTCGTATCCCATTTTGCTACAAGCGGCCACATGCTGCTCTTGCGTCATGTTTTGCGACAAAATACGGATGGTTGGGCTACAAGTGTAGGTTTGCGATAACACCAAACCTTTGAGCTTGGTTTCGAAATCACAAATTCCGTACTCGCTGCATTCGGCGTAGTACGAGACCGTATCCGCAGCAGCAAGCCAAACGGCATCCCCTTTTCCATACATCTCGTAGCGAGCAAAAATATCTTTTAACTTGCTACTCACCGTTGTGGCAGCGCTGCCCGAATATTTGGTCAGACGCCCCAATTCGCGACCCGCATTTGCCACCATAAACTCGTCGCTCGCTCCTATCGAGGACTCTCTCAACGCAAAGTCGCCCAATGCTTTTGCAAGTTCGGCTTGGTTACCGATGGTTTGCAAATATTGGTCGTTCCACTGACCACCAAATAATATGGTAAACACCCCATTCACCGCGTTGCGCATGTACCAGTTTTGAGCGTATTGGTCATTCCAGCGCGTCAGCCACTCCGTCACTTGCGGTAAATAAGCGTGTTGCAGCCCCGCACTGTCCATCGTGATGATCACTTCACTTAATACCTTGCCGTGCGGGTCGCTGTTTTCGTAAAAATTAGCGTTGTTTACAAACGCGTCTACCGCCTCTTGCACTGCGGGCGTGACCCAAGAAACAAACGAGATATTGTTGTTGTAAAACTCGGCGTAATAGCCAGCGCGCAAATACAAGTACAAGGCTTCAAGCTCATCACTACCGCCACCAGTATAGGCTTTTGCCAAAGTCACCGTATGCTTTGCCACGTTGTACATGTGGTCAGAATCAAACGCCGCTTCTTGCACTCTGCTTTGAGCAGAGAACAGCTCGTTGATGCAATTTGCACCTTGAGTTTTTATCGCGTTGATCAAGTCGTTGCTGTTGGTGGTTGTGAACGATTCTACGTCACAAACCACGCTTGCCGCTTCAACCGATTGGGTAGCCCGCGTACGTAACGTCTGTTTCGGTAGCTGTGGTAACAATTCAGTCGGTGCATACTCAGGCTGCGCCGTTTCTACACCATGTTCGTGCTGATGATGTTCAACTTTCTCTGTGACTTGCGCTACTGGCTCGCTCATTGCGAACGCAGCAGTGCTGCTCAAGGTTGCCGCAATCGCGACGCTGAGGGTTTTCAGTTCCATCTTTGTTCTTCTATATCATGTGTTCCTTAAATGCCGATACCACGTGACATCACTTCGTGCTCTTTTCCAACGAAGAGCACCCTCATATAAATCTGATTGAGCTTTAAAATAAACAATTCATTAACAAACAAATTTAGCGGTATCACTTTTTAGTACCCAATTCGCCACACTACGAACTTTATTAAAATCGATTTGCTCAATAGACTTTGATGAACTAGCACTTAAAGACGCTACAACGAAGGATTTTGGCGTTATGAAAAAACCAAGCTACACTGTCGCTCTCCCAACATATTTAGAATGAAATCTATGACCGATGCCGATATCGAACTTCAGCACCTGTGGTTAGAAATCCAAACGCAACGCTGGCAAAATGTGTCCCGTTTTTTATTCAGTTACTACTGCTATAAAAACAATTTAGTAAATAAAAACAACAAGGTTTGTTGGGAAACCGCCCGTGATGTGTTGCCAGCCTCTATCAGCCTTAAAACTCGTAAACAGGCGGTTATTGAGCCTTTAATTCCTGAAGAAACCGTGGTTGGTTTGCTCAAAGCCATCAGCAAAGATGGAGAGATGACGTTTGATGTAATGACGGCTACGCTTAACGCGTTTTTGCACCATGTGGTGATCAGCAAACAGGAGAAGCTACAACTTAAACCCAACATGCCAGCGAGTTGGTATCAGCAGCATCACAAGCCTGTATTCGCCCGTTTTGAGCAAGCGGGAATAGAAATTCAACAAATCAAATAGCCCCCCTATCGAGCCGCAGACGTAAAAAAGCGCCCACAAGGAGGCGCGTTCGGTCAAAGGGTGAGTAATTCCTGGACGAGAAAGCTCTGAGCAACCGAAAAAGGCTTATTTATTCTTGAATCCCACGAATACGGACATTGCGTCTGCGTAAGATCTCCAACGTCACGAGCAAACACACGGACATAAAAATCAGCAAGGTTGCAACAGCCAAAATTGTCGGGCTGATTTGTTCTCGGATCCCTGACCACATCTGCCTTGGGACGGTTTTTTGTTCTGCGCCCGTTAAAAACAACGCCACGACCACTTCATCAAACGACGTGCCAAACGCAAACAATCCACCGGAAATCATGCCGGGACGGATCAACGGAAAAGTCACGTGCCTAAAGGTATAAACCGGATTTGCGCCCAAACTGGCCGCCGCTTTGACGAGGCTTTGATCAAAACCACTCAGCGTCGCGCTCACTGTGATCACGACAAAAGGCGTACCTAGCGCGGCATGCGCTAAGATAATGCCAAAATAAGTCTGAGATAAACCCAACCGAGTGTAGAAAAAATACATCGCAGCGGCAGAAATAATCACAGGCACAATCATTGGAGAGATCAGCAACGCCATAATGGCATTTCTAAACGGCAAATTGCTGTTGGCTAGTCCCAATGCGGCTAACGTACCCAAACCCGTCGCGATCAAGGTAGCCATGAGCGCAATAAACGTGCTGTTTTTGAGTGCTAATAACCACTGCTCATTGGTGAACATTTCTTGATACCAGCGTACAGAATAGGCGTCTGCGTCCAAGTTCAGCATACCTTCTGTAAACGTAAAATAAGGGGTGGCATTAAACGACAAGGGGATGATTGTCAGAATAGGCGCAATGAGAAAGAACAGCACCAGTCCACAAAATACCAAGTAGCCTGCGTAAGCCATTCTCTCACTTTTTGAAGCGTAGTTTGGTAGTGCCATGGTTATCCTCCTACCTTAATGTTATTTATGCCAACCACACGGTTAAACACATAAAACAGCGCGAGCACGACAAACAAAAGCAGCCCACCTAACGCCCCCGCCATTCCCCAGTTGAGCGAGGTTTGCATGTGGTACGCAATCATATTGGAGATCATTTGCCCACTCCTTCCACCCACGAGTGCTGGCGTAATGTAAAAACCAATCGAAAGAATGAACGTGAGCAACGCTCCAGCGCCAATACCCGGTAAAGTAAGCGGCATGTAGACTTTGACGAATGCAACAAGAGGGGACGCCCCTAAGGAACGAGCAGCGCGGAAATACGTTGGACTGATGCCTTTCATTACACTGTAGAGCGGCAGAATCATAAAAGGCAATAAGATGTGTACCATAGAAACAACCGTACCAAAGGTATTGTGTATCATCTGAATTCGCTCAGACGTTAAACCAGACCAAATCAGTAAATCATTAATCACCCCCTGATTTTGCAACAACACAATCCAAGAGGTCGTACGGACCAATAGTGACGTCCAAAAAGGCAGTAGCACCACAATCAACAGCAAGTTGGCGCGTTTGTCTGGCAAGTTTGCTAACAGATACGCAACGGGATAAGCCATCAACAAACAAATCACGGTAATTAAGATCGACATCCAAAAGGTTTTAAAGAAAAGGTCAACGTAGATCTGCCGTTTTTCTGGTTGCGCTTCAATCTCGCCCATTTCGTTCACCTGCATATCCAATGCCGAAAGGTAATGGTTGACGGTTATCGCACCGCTCAGGTTCTTAAAAGCAACCCAATGTTTTGCATCCGCCCAGCGTTTATCGAGCCTACTCAGTTCTTTTATTGACGTAGGAAGCACTTCTAAACGAGACAATTTTCGTCCCGTTTTCATCATCAAGCTGCGCATGCCAGAGACTTCTATGTTCATGCGATTGGCGATTTTAGGAAGAGCTTTGGCCTCATACAGTGCCAGCAGCTCAACCGAAAATGCCTCTACCACTTCGGAATCTGGCAATCCTTGATAATCCCAATGCGCTAACGCTTGGATTGTTTTCGGCAAGGCCTGCGGAATATCTCGGTTGTCGACACTGCGATAAAGCATTTCTAAAATAGGGAACGCAAATGTGAGCAAAATAAAGCATACCAACGGCAACGTCAGCATGATTGAGCGTAGGTTTTTATTGCGCTCCGCTTTTTGCAGTTGGGCTCTGAGATCGCTCTTTTGGTGATTCACATGTCGTTCGATTTCCAGCACCGAATCTAACGAGGTTAGCTCTCGACTCATGCCGCCACCTCTTCGGTTTCTGGTTGAATCGCATCTAGCGCATGGCAATCTGTACTTTGCCACCCAATTCGACAAACCTTTCCCGGAATAAGGTTCAGATGCGTTCGGTTGTCGTTCGGCACTTTCACAACAAACTGACCAACCAGTTCAACGTCGACCACTAACCGATAATGATCACCGTGATAAATTAGCTCACGCAGTACGCCTTCAATTTGGTTATCACACGATTCGTCATCAGGCTGGATGGAAATTTTCTCTGGTCGAATAGACAAGGTGGTGCGCTCGCCGTTTTGGGTCACTCGAACCGGTTTGGCAACGAAGTGAGCGGGGCCGACCTGGACTTGGCATCGCTCTGATTGCCACTCTTTTACCACACCAGAAAGCTGATTGTTTTCACCAATAAACTGAGCGACAAACGCGTTACTCGGAGATTCATACAGCTCCGTTGGCGGGGCAAGTTGCTGCACTTCGCCTTGATTAAAAACTGCGATTCGGTCAGACATAGTGAGCGCTTCATCTTGGTCATGCGTGACATACAAAATCGTAATGCCGAGCTTTTCGTGCAGGTGTTTAATCTCCATCTGCATTTGCTCACGAAGTTGTTTGTCCAACGCGCCCAAAGGCTCATCCATCAGGACGAGTTTCGGTTCAAACACAAGCGCTCTCGCCAACGCGACACGTTGTTGCTGCCCGCCAGATAACTGCTTTGGATAACGGCTGGCAACGTGCCCCAACTCGACCATGTCCAGTGCGCTCTGTACTTTATTTTGAATGGTTTGATTATCGAGCTTACGCACTTTTAGAGGAAAAGCGAGATTCTCCGCAATCGTCATGTGAGGAAACAGCGCGTAGTTTTGAAATACCATTCCGATGTCGCGTTTATGTGGCGCGAGATTGTTTACCGGAACGCCATCAATGTAAATCTCTCCGCCTGTTGCCGTTTCAAAACCCGCCAGCATCATCAGACACGTTGTTTTGCCTGATCCAGAAGGCCCCAACATGGTGACAAACTCTCCGGGTGCGATGTCTAAGTTGAAGTCTTTAACCACCAAGTTTGCACCGTCGTAGGTTTTCTTAACATGTTGAAAGCTCACATAATCCTTGTTTGCAGTGCTCATGACATCCCTCCGTTCATTTTTGTATAGCGAAAATAAGTAGAGCGCCACAAAGCGCCCTACTCACTAGCTCAATTACAGATTGTATTTTGATAGGTCTAAGCGGGTAGCAAGCGCGTGCTCCACCATCTGGATCACTTGTTGACGCTCCTCACCTTTAAGCAGTTGGCGCGGTGCACGAACTTGCTCTGAACCACGGCCACACACTTGTTCAGCAAGCTTAATGCACTGAACCAGCGTAGGAATGGTGTCGAGACGCAGCAGCGGTAAGAACCAACGGTAAATTTCTAACGCTTCTGCATAACGGCCTTGGCTCGCCAGTTTGTAAATTGCAACGGATTCTTCTGGGAACGCATTGGTTAAGCCAGAAATCCAGCCTGTCGCTCCTAACATCAGCGACTCAAGCGCAATATCATCAACACCGCTGAACACGGTAAAACGATCATCGAACTTGTTGTAAAGCTCAGTGATACGACGCGTGTCGGTAGTCGACTCTTTGATTGCAACAATGCTGTCAAACTCAGCCAGCTTCGCCATGATATCGAGATTTACATCGACGCCGTACGCAACAGGGTTGTTGTAAATCATAATAGGCATCTCTGGTGTCGCTTCTGCCAGCGTGCGGTAGTAATCATATGTTTCGCTTTCAGACGTGCGGTAAACCATCGCAGGCATCACCATACACCCGTCGATACCAATTTTGTGCGCGTCTTGCATGTAATCGATAGCCGCAGTGGTAATTGACTCTGCCGTACCAGCAATAAGAGGGACACGACCATTAACCACTTCTTTGGCAGCTTGTAGCACCTGACGCTTTTCTTCCGGATATAGCGCGCAGTTCTCACCGACCGTACCAAGGCAAATAATGCCGTTCACACCATCTTTAATTTGGTTATCGATAACGGTTTGTGTTGCGTCTAGGTCAATGGATTGATCTTGACGAAACTGCGTACTGACCGCCGGATAAACACCTTTCCAATCTACTTTCATGAACTTCCTTTCCTTTATGTATATTGTATGCAATTTATAAAGACGAGCGAAAATGCTCAAATTTGGCTTTCAACGCCATGTTTTAACAACACCGCTTTTACTGCGGCTAAATCAGCCAAGGCACTGCCAACCGATTTATATAAGGTAATCACCTCGTCACTTTGACGCCCTTGCACTTGCTGAGCGCAAAGCTCAGGCAACTCCCCATAAATGTCTTCAGGTGTGAATACACCCTCTTGTATTGGGATCAGCAAATCTCCCGCTTCCGCCAACACATTAATGCGACTGTCGACATACACATTCGCTCTTTGCACCGAGACAGAATCGCATTCACGCTTGTCTAAGTCGTGATTACCGACCAGATCAATGTGTGTTCCTGACGGCACATCAGAGCCATTAAACAAAGGCTGAGCAGACGCAGTAATGCAACTGATGATGTCGACTTGATCAATCACTTGCTCAACGTTTTCGACCACAGACACAGAGAACTGGCGCGCTTCTGGCAGTGATTGATATTCAGAGGAAGACAGAATCTGATCCACCGTTGCGGCAGCCTTTTCTGGGTTTCGTCCCCAAACATAAACTTGTTTGAGTGGTCGAATCGCCGCGTAAGCCCACGCAAAATAAGGGGCTAAGTTGCCAGTACCACAAATCAACAAGCGGGAGGCATTTTTTCGCGCTAAGTAATCGGCGGCTAAAGCAGATGCGGCAGCTGTGCGCCAAAAAGTTAAGACTTTACCGTCCACCAGCGCGATAGGTTCACCATCTCCGCGTTTGAAGACCAACAACTTAGATGCCAAAGTATCTTTGCCTTGCAGAGGATTCTCAGGAAAGTAAGTAAATGCCTTAACGGCAATCAGTTCTTGGTTCCATGCGGGCAGTAAAGCAAAAGCTTCATACTTCCCCTCTTCTAATGACATCACTCTGCGCTGCGGAATCGTGGCAGGCTGCGCATAGATGTCTCGCATGGTTTCAATCAAAGAGTGCATACTCAAACTTTGCGCAACTTGTTGTGCATCGATGACTTTCATCACTTCTCCAAAATAGGTACGTTGAGTTCCAATTTGGGGTTTAACTCATCAATCGATAAATAAACCCCTACAGTTAACGCCTAATTAAGCAGCCAAGTATTGAACTCTTCATTCAACTCATCGGCATAATCAGACCACCATTCGTCGTTAATCAAAAACGCCGTTTTAAAGTTCTGAGGCGCAGTCGGCAGGTTCGCCAGAATCTCTGGGCTTACTTCTGCGGAAGAAGACTTACGAGTTGGGCCATACGCGACGTATTTAGCTTGATCTGCCAAAGGCTTAGTACCCGAAGAAAAAGCAATGAAATCGAGGGCAAGTTTGGTATTCGCGCTTCCTTTAGGAATGGCCCAGCCGTTCATATAACCCATTTGGTGATCCCAAATGATGCGAAATGGTTGGCCTTCATCTTTACGCGCGTTGTGTATCCGGCCATTGAAAGCAGACGCGATTACCACTTCTTTATCTGCCAACATTTGTGGTGGCTGCGCACCTGTCGTCCACCAAAGCACTTGCGGTTTGATGGTGTCGAGTTTGGCAAAGGCACGTGCTCGCCCCTCTTCAGTTTCTAGTAGGCGGTAAACTTCGTCAGGTTTAACGCCATCGGCCAATAATGCCCATTCAAGGTTACCTTGAGGTTGCTTTTGTAGTGCTCGTCGACCGGGAAAGTTTGTTAAATCAAAAAGGTCCGTCAACTTGGTTGGAGCCGTTTTGCCTTTGAAAGCATCCTCGTTCACCGCTAAGACGGTCGATACGACGATGGTGTTAATCGCACACTCGTGGATCGCCCCATCGATGAAATCCTCTTTTGCTGGTGTCCCGTCAGCGCCGGGAGGCAGAATACTCGGGTTGACGGGTTCCAAAAGCCCTTCCGCGCAGCCTCGAACAATGTCTGGTTTATCCAGCGAGACCAAATCCCAACGCACGTTGTTTGCTTCTACTTGCGCTTTTATCTCCGCCAAACCGCCACTGAAATCCTCCGATACGATCTCAACACCAGTCTTTTGGATGAATGGTTTATGGTAAGCCTCTACTTGGCTTTTGGTGAACGCGCCACCCCATGAGACGACCGTTAGTTTATCTTCAGCGTATGCCGAGGTACCCAACAGCATTCCCGAAATCAACATCACCAGTGGTGTTTTCGTCATTCGTGACATGGTTTACTCCTTTGGTTGTTTTTCTGGAGGTATCCGTTACGGCTGTTGGACACCACTTTTTGTTAAATTTTCGTTAACACTGGCATTAAATATATTTTATACAATATTTAATTTTAAAATTTTTTAGGCAAATCGTTGTAGTGTGAACGGCGCAATATTCACCGATGTTGGCTTATCTGCAACGAGCTCAGAGATTAGGTCTGCAGTGATCGCCGCTTGAGTCAATCCCAAGTGCTGATGACCAAATGCCAGCAATATCTTGCCATTAAAACACTGGTCGATTACCGGCAACGAGTCGATTGTTGAAGGTCGATTTCCCATCCATTTTTCCTGCTGTTTCAACGGATTTAAACCGGACTCAAACATCGCGTTCCCCTGCTGATACAACATCTCTGCGCGCTTCATGTTTGGTGGCGATTTCACATCGGCATACTCGACCGTTCCCGCCAAACGTAAGCCTTCAGACATAGGCGTCATAATGAACTTTCTGTCGGCAGAACTGATAGGAAACGGCAAGGACTCACGCTTGTCATTCATCATGAGATGGTAACCTCGCTCAGCTTGCATCGGGACATTCACACCAGTTAACTGGCGAACCAAAGCTTTAGAATGAACACCCGCTGCGACCACAATTTTGTCAAAAGACATTCGCTGAGTATTGACCAAGACATCGCCGTTTTTACTTACTGCGTCTACTTCTTCATGGACAAGTGAACCTGCGAGTTTTTCAAATGCATCACTTAGCTCAACGCAGAGTGCATAAGGATTTATTGTATGGCCTGTTTCTGGAAAAAAGACGCCAAACCGAACCTTTCTGCTGAGTTCAGGAAGCCGACGTCGGATTTCGTTTTGCGTCCAAAGCTCGTACCGAACACCTTGTTCCGCTAACGCATCAAGCGTACTTTGATAACCTTCAAACAAGCTTTCGCTTTCAAACGTCAGCAGTGAACCATCCATCTTAATCAGCCCACTTTTTCCGATCGAATCTAATAGCAGATTCCAACTCTGAACGGCTCGCGTGTTAAGGCTTGTTATCGCCTGCGTGGAAGCTTCTGCCGCTGAAGGTTTCGCTTTCAATAAAAAACGTATCATCCAACCGACGGTATTGGGCAAGTCTTGCCAACGAATAGAAACTGGACTTGTCGAACTCAATAACATCTTGGGTAATTGAGGGATCAAGGCCGGCGTGGCAAGAGGAAAAACTTGCTCGGTTGCGATGTGGCCTGCATTTCCTTTCGAGCAACCGTTGCCTACCCCATTCGGATCAAAAATGGTGACGTGATACCCCTGCTGTTGCAGTTTTAAGCCAATCGACAAACCGATGATCCCCGCCCCTATAACCGCGATGCTTTGATTTCTGAGTTCTTCCTTACCCAACATGAATATGCTCCAAGTCACATTTGAAAAAGCAGATTGTATACAATATATTTTACATTACGATAACATCAAGCTCGTTCGATTCAACCCATTTCTTCAGCAAGGAGAGAAAAATGAGACAAGGAACCTTTTTCTGTATCGATGCCCATACCTGTGGAAACCCAGTGAGATTGGTGGCTGGTGGTGTTCCACCACTTGAGGGCAACACGATGAGTGAAAAGCGTCAGTATTTCTTAGAGCATTATGATTGGATTCGAAAAGCACTGATGTTTGAACCGCGTGGCCACTCAATCATGTCGGGCTCCATTGTTTTACCGCCTTGCAGCGACAATGCAGATGCTTCCATCCTTTTTATTGAAACTAGCGGCTGCCTGCCTATGTGTGGACACGGCACCATTGGCACCGTGACCACCGCCATTGAAAATCGTTTGATTACGCCGAAAAAAGAAGGACGTTTGATCCTCGACGTGCCAGCCGGCCAGATAGAAGTCCACTACCAAACCAAAGGTGACAAGGTCACGTCAGTAAAGATTTTTAATGTTCCAGCTTATCTTGCGCATCAAGATGTCACGGTTGAAATCGAAGGTTTGGGAGAAATCACGGTAGATGTCGCTTACGGCGGCAACTACTACGTCATTGTTGATCCACAAGAAAATTATGCGGGACTCGAACACTACTCCCCTGATGAGATTTTAATGCTCTCCCCCAAAGTGCGCACCGCCGTTTCTAATGCAGTGGAATGCATCCATCCAAATGATCCCACGGTTTGCGGCGTTTCCCATGTACTTTGGACAGGGAAACCAACGCAAGACGGCGCAACGGCTCGCAATGCCGTTTTTTATGGCGATAAAGCGCTCGACCGATCGCCATGTGGAACCGGCACGAGCGCACGCATGGCGCAATGGCACGCGAAAGGAAAACTCAAATCAGGCGAAGATTTCGTGCATGAAAGCATCATCGGCAGCCTATTTAACGGCCGTATTGAGGGCATCACCGAAGTAAACGGGCAAACGGCGATTTTGCCGAGCATTGAAGGTTGGGCACAAGTGTATGGCCACAACACCATTTGGGTCGATGACGAAGACCCGTACGCGTACGGATTTGAAGTGAAATAAGGACAGTAAGGAAGAACAATGAATTCGCAAAACTCACAGGTGTTTTACGCCACCAACGCCTTTACCGGTGAACGATTAACGACGCCGTTTCCCGTCCATGGAGAGATGGAAGTTAACCAAGCTGCAGAAGCAGCAGATAAAGTTGCACGCAGCTTTCGCCGCCTCAGCAACGAAAAGCGCGCCAACCTACTCTGCTCTATTGCGTCTGAGTTGGAAGCAAGACGTGAAGATATTGTCGCGTGTGCGCATTTAGAAACAGCGCTTCCACAGGCACGTTTAGAGGGAGAAGTCGGCAGAATGGCTAACCAGCTACGATTGTTCGCAGAGGTTGTAAAATCTGGCAGTTATCATCAAGCCATCTTCGATACGCCAAATCCTGAACGCCAACCTCTACCAAAGCCTGACATTCGTCGCCAACAAATTGCCATTGGCCCTGTTGCCGTCTTTGGTGCTTCGAACTTTCCGCTGGCATTCTCAGCCGCGGGTGGCGATACCGCATCTGCACTTGCGGCTGGATGTCCGGTTATTGTTAAAGGTCATACCGCGCACCCGGGAACGAGCCAAATCGTCGCCGAATGTATTGAAAACGCACTGAATAAAGAAGACCTGCCTTCAGCTATTTTTACTTTGCTTCAAGGTAACAAACGTGAACTTGGCCAAGCGTTAGTGACACATCCAAAGATTAAAGCCGTTGGGTTCACAGGCTCAGTTAGTGGAGGGCGTGCCTTATTCAACCTTGCTCAACAGAGACCTGAGCCGATCCCTTTTTATGGAGAACTCGGCGCCATTAACCCAACCTTTATTCTCCCAGAAGCGATGAAGAACAACGCTTCACTTGCAGAGCAGTTTGTCGCATCAATGACCATGGGCTGCGGCCAGTTTTGTACAAAACCGGGAGTAGTGTTCGCGTTGAATACTCCAGAAACACAAGCCTTTATCGAAACCGCTCAGGCTTTGATTCGTCAACAGTCCCCTTCTACGCTTCTCACTCAAGGTATCCGAGAAACCTATGAGAACGAAGTCGTCAAGCGGGCCGCTGATCAGGGTATTAACGTGACTTACTCTCAGGCTGACTCTCCAAATGTCGCCTCTGCGCTGTTTGTCACCGACAGCCAAAACTGGCGCACAAACCTAAAATGGGAAGAAGAGATTTTCGGCCCTCAATCAGTGATTGTTGTCTGTAAGGACTTCGAGGACTTACTCGATCTAAGTGAAACACTGAGCGGCACGCTCACCGCTACCATCCACGCGACTGAAGCAGATTCATCACTCGCTGAGCAGTTGATTCCATGCCTGGAAGAAATTGCCGGACGCCTGGTGTTCAATGGCTGGCCAACTGGCGTAGAGGTTGGTTATGCGATGGTTCATGGTGGGCCGTATCCTGCGTCAACCCATGCGGCATCAACCTCTGTCGGAGCAGAGGCCATTCACCGTTGGTTACGCCCGGTCGCTTACCAAGCGTTGCCAGAAAGCTTGTTGCCCGATTCATTAAAAACGTCTAACCCGTTAAACATCCAACGCGCTATCGACGGTAAAACGTCATAACAGGCAACATACTCTTAGCTAAATGGTTCAAAAAGGCACCAGTTGGTGCCTTTTAATTCACTCTACTTCTCAAAACCTTATTTCGTAGTTGGCTTAAGCCGGAAAAACAATAAACTACTAGAGTTAAATGGATTGGATACAATATTTATTTTTGAGGGGAGCCTTCAATGTCACAAAAACCTGTTTTTAAGACGCGTACTCAGCTCGTTGAAGAAGCAATTCGAACTCAGATCCTGAAGGGCGAGTTAAAAACTGGTCAGCCTTTACGTCAGGATGCGTTAGCAAAAGAGTTCAATGTCAGCCGAATTCCTGTGCGTGAAGCACTAGTACAATTGGAAGCGCAGGGTTTAGTCAGTTTCGAGCCACATAAAGGCGCGACAGTGACTGAACTGTCTCCAGATAAAATCGATGAGCTATTTGAACTGCGTGCGGTTGTGGAATGCCACATTCTGGAACGTGCGATTCAAAACATGACGGATGAAGATCTAGAACGCGCTCGTGAAGTTCGTGAACGTTTTGAAGCGGTGGTAAATAGTGGCGACGAAGTGGAAGAATGGAGTAACTATAACTACGAATTCCACAAAGCGTTATACGCACCTGCCAACATGCCAGAAACCATGGATGTGATTTACAACTTAAATACCAAATGCGATCGCTACATTCGTATGCAGTTGTTATTCACCACAGGCATTAAAAAAGCAGAACAAGAACATTTGACCTTGTTTGAAATGTGCCAGAACAGAGATATTGATGGCGCAAAATATCTGCTGAAAAAACACATTCTAGAAGCAGGTACAGCTATTCGTAACTTGCTGTTAGAAAGACAGAGCCCAAATAACTAAACAGATAATTTAGGGGAATCACGGATGAATGTTGGACCTAAATTTCTGTTGGCGGCGCTGCGACAAAAAATAAAAGACGAAGGGCTGTGTTACAGCTCTTTATCAGAGAAAAGTGGCATTCCTCTCTCGAGTATTAAACGCCACCTTCACAATCCCTCTCTCGGATTGGATAAAATTCTCCTCTACCTAAACTACCTAAATACTGACCTGATCGAGCTAGCCAATTTAGCCAACCAACTCCAGCATGAAAACGAACAAATGCTGACGGATGAACAAAGTGCACTCTTTCTCGAACACCCTTACCTCCTCGACTTCATCTATATGGTAACATCTCGAAATCTTGAGCCGAAAAAGATTGCGGAAATGTACAACCTAACAGAGACAAGCCTGCGTTTTTATCTCCGCATTGCGGAGATTCTCGGTTATGTGGAAGATTTTGGTGATGGTTTGTTTTATCGTTCCGGCCGCCGATTTTTGATGGAAGAAGGCTCAGATCTCGACTCTCTATTTCGTGAACGTTTTCAGAAAGAATCGCTTTCGCATGAAGTCAGCCCCGGTATTTGTATTGGCCGTATTCGTCTGACCGAAGCGCAGCGATTGCAGTTAGAAGATGATGTTTACAATAAGCTGGTCAAGTTCAATGCGCTCAATACCTCCAACCAAGATGGCGAGTTGACTAACGTTTTAATGCGTTGTACTCCAGGAACACAAATATTTTTCTCTGACGGATTACCCAATATTGATGGGGATTTATTAAAGTATGTTTCTCAGCTCAATCAACGTATTTAAATTAAATCGCACATACCAATATTAATTCCAAACTTAAAATAAATTGAACAAGTCAGTATACTTGTTCAAACCAATCCATTTAATTGACATTAAATTCTGTTAAAACACGTCATTTAAATATCCACATATAAATATACTGCTAAAACACTAACCTACCTTCCGTTAAACCTATCACAATATTTAAATATAAATTTGCGCATAAACAGTTGAAATTTATACATTCATCAATGCTAAGGAAATAAAAATAAGCAGATTAAATAATTATAAAATCATCACTTGTAGGGACATACAAATATGAAATTTCAGTATTCTATTGCAACGGCAGTTACTCTAGCGTTATTACAAGGCTGTGGTGGTGGCGACGGCGCTTCTCCATCCATCAATACGTCAACCAATTCGGCATGGACGCAAGGCGATTACAGTAAAACCTCTAACGAATTTGCCAACCGATGTGAAACGCCAAGAACGGGCTTAGATCCGTACGCGGGTTACCAACCATACCCAGACAAAGCAGGTTCAGCGTTGCAAGAAAAACTCTTTTTACGTGCTTTTACCAATGAAACCTACCTTTGGTACGATGAAGTACCGGATAGAAACCCAAGCTTTTACAGTAGTGTCATCGCTTATTTCCACTCACTCGTGAGTTCTGAAACAACCGCAACGGGAAAAACGAAAGATCGCTTTCACTTCGCTATTCCTTATGAAGATGAAATGAAATCCTCACAATCGGGATTGGTTGCTGGGTTTGGATTTAATTGGTCGTTCATTCAAGCGACGGAGCCTCGAGACGTTCGTATTTCTTATACGGAAGACAACTCTCCAGCCGCATTAAACGGTATTGTTCGTGGAGATAAGTTAATAAAGATTGGCTCAATCGATGTGGTTAATACTTCAAACAACGCAGAAATTAACACGATTAATACCACGCTATTTAGTCCAGAAATAAATAAAGAGTATTCGTTTACATTTGAAACCGTAGATGGATACAGAAAGTCTGTAATACTGAAAGCCGCAGATGTTGCGACTTCTCCGGTTCGTAATACGAAAGTCATCGAGCACAACGGTAAAAAAGTCGGTTACCTGCAATACAACTCGTTCGAGCCAAGTGCACAAACACCGCTCATTAACGCCTTTAATAAATTGGCAGAAGCTCAGGTTGATGAAATTGTTATCGATTTACGATACAACGGCGGCGGTTTAGTGCTGCAATCTTCTCAAGTTGGATACATGCTCAGCGGCGCGGATAAAAATCGTGTCTTTAGTGAGCTTATTCACAACGATAAGATCATGAAAACCATACCTAATGGCGACAATATATACCCATTTACTAACGTAGCCATCGACTGGGCAGCAGGCAAGTTCTCAGACCAAATGTTGCCTACTCTAGGCAAGCAGCAAGTTTATGTGCTGACCTCTGGCGGTACTGCCTCTTCAAGTGAATTACTGATGAATGCACTGCGCGGTATTGATGTTAATGTTATCCAAATTGGCTCAACCACAATGGGTAAACCTTATGGATTCGCACCCGAGCAGAACTGTGGCACCATGTACTACACCATTCAGTTTAAATCTGCGAACGAAAAACAATTTGGCGACTTTGCCGACGGTTTTGTTCCAACACCTAAGAGCCAAATTAGCAGCAACCTTGGTTTAGATAATCGAGTTGAAGGTTGTTGGGTAGATGACGACTTAACGAAGCCGCTAGGCGATACATCCGAGCGCATGCTATCTGCCGCACTCAACTACATGGATACAGGAACTTGTCCACAAGTGTCGCCTGCGAGTTTCAACACAATGCCACTTAACAGCGACTCTCCAGCACTTAAGGATCACCGTTCACCACTAAGAACAGAGGCTATTCATGTTGAGATCAACTAGATCAAGGCGCGCAACAGCTATAAGACTTTGTGCTTGCCTTGGACTAACACTACCGATTTTGGGGTGTGAAGCAATGTCACGAGAACCTGTTGAAGCCTTAAGCACTAAAACCACGACGGAGGCCGTAACGGAAGTACAAGCTGCGATTGCACAAATTCAAGGTACGCCAGCACCGAGAATCGCAAGCAACGTATTTGAATCGTCTCCGCACTTGTTGATTGAGAAAGGCAGAGTTAAAGGCAAGGATAACGTGCTACTAGACGGTAGCTATACCGATTTTCCTGACCAGTACACATTGCAGATTCGCGGTACAACCTGCGGACTGTTCTACGCGAAAACAGACCAGTTTGTGCCACTAACAGCACTGAATTGTGAACCAGTCACCAAACGTTGATCAAAAAGCCCGCTGAAAATTGCGGGCTTTTCTTATCTATTCTGCTGAACAAATACAACTAGATAAAATTATTTCAGCTCAATCCAAGTCTTTCTTTGCTGCTTGTCCATGAATGACCAAGCCATAAAACGACTGATCTTTTGGCCTTGGCTCATTTCCACCACACGAATCGCTTTAACTCCTAGCTTTTCTAGCTGCTTACGCATCGGACGCACGTTGTCTTTTTTCGAAATCAACGTCGTAAACCACAGCACTTGAGAGCTGAATGCTTGGCTTTCATTGGCCATTCGACGAATAAATGCCGCTTCTCCACCTTCACACCAAAGCTCGGCGTTTTGACCACCAAAGTTCAACGTTGGCTTGCCCTGCTTCACTGGGCTATTTTGCGGCTTGACCCCTTTTTTGCGCTGGTTTGCTTTTAGGTTGTCGAGTTTACGCTGACTGCCCATCGCCGCATCTTCTGCTGAACGATGAAACGGCGGGTTACAGGTCGTCACCTCAAAGCGATCATTTGGCTGAATTACACCGCGATAGATGTGTGACTCGCTCATTTGTTGTACGAGTTCAATTTTCCCGTTTAACGCGACGTTGCGTTCAACGATATCGGTGGCTGACTCTATGGATTTCGGGTCTACATCGCTGCCCGTATAGTGCCAGCCGTATTGAGTAACACCGACGATCGGATAAATACAGTTTGCTCCAACACCCACATCCAACGCGCGTACGTTCTGATGACGGTATTTCCCTTTGACTTCACCATCAAGCAGTTCTGCCACTCGGTGAATGTAGTCCGCTCGACCAGGAATTGGTGGGCATAAATAGTGCTCAGGAATATCCCAAAAATCAATGTCGTAATAAGCAGCAAGAAGCGCTTTGTTCAGCATTTTCACTGCATTCGGGTCAGAGAAGTTGATTGAATCCTCGCCTTTAGGGTTCTTGATAACAAACGATGCCAGCGCAGGCTCACTGGCGATTAGCTTTTTGAAATCATAGCGACCACGATGCGCATTACTTTCATGCAAGCCACTTTTAGCAATCTTGACGAAATCCACATCTCTCTTTTCTGCCGATAGTTTCGCTTTCACTGCTGCTTTCTTTTTTACACGCTTCGGCTTGGCCTTGTTAACGTCGTTATCATGCTTTGGCTTAGCTGCTTTAGACGGAGCCTGTTTCGCGTTGTGGCTATTGTTCTTCATTCGAATTCGCTTTTAAATCGAGGTAAATCATAAACAGACGAGCATCAAATTCGAGTTGGTGATACTCAGGTTCCATGTAACAACACAGTTGGTAAAACGCTTTATCGTGATTCTTCTCGCGAGTATGAGCCAGCTCATGCACCACTAACATTCGCAATAATGCCTCCGGCGCATCTTTAAAAACGTTCGCAATGCGAATTTCGTTTTTTGACTTTAGCTTCCCGCCATGATTTCGGCTGATCACACTATGAAGCCCCAGCGCGTTGTTCACCGCATGAATTTTCTTATCGTAGACTACTTTACTGATTGGTGAGGCTTTCTTCATATAGCGGTTTTTAATCGCTATTGCATACTCGTAGAGAGCCTTCTCGCTTTTGATTTGGTGTCTATCTGGATAGCGCTTTTCGAACCAAGGGATCAGTTTTCTATTGTCGACCAATGAGCTCACCTGCTCAACGATGTTCTGAGGATAGCCTTGAATGTATCGAAGTGACGGATGCATGAGTGTTAAGTCTGCTATGACAAAATAAAGGCGCCAATTCTAGCTTTTATCAATCTGTAATACCAATAACAGTCGACCGTACGCAACTTTAACAAGGATAAATTGTTGTGTTATTGCCTAACCTTGTAGAGAAGCTAGGCATAACGAGACTACATAGGAAGCAAGTGCTCTTTGATAAAACCTACGTTATCGTGGTTTTCTCTATCCTGTTCTTTTGGCAACTGCATGTAGTCACCATAAATCATGGATAGGTAATCATCGTATCTAGCGATGCATTTATATTGACGATCTTCAAATGGGCACGAAGTATAATCATGATAAAGCGATGACTCCGTAAACTCTTTAGCAAGGTAACTGCTGCCAATGCTCACGGCATAACCATCATCATTAACTGAGCATGTTGAACACAACCCTTTGATTGCTGATAGAAACCATTTTTTAGGCAAAAGCTTTAAACACTTTTGAAACAACCGGAATGCGATATTTACTATTGGGTTTGCCCTATCATGTCTCGAACGTTGAATACGAGCGAAAAAGTTGATCGCTTTCATTAATGAGAAGCGTAACTTTGCTGCCCCCTTCTCTTTACCAAGGCTATCAATAGGAAATATATCAATATTGATCCCGACGCCTTTAATTCGCCCGTTCGAAATAACAGAATCATTCAGAGATAGCTTGCTGAACAAAAACGGATAAGGATTGTGCTTGGTGTCCAAATTGAAAAACGTGAAATCAGGATACTCTTTGGCAAAATTTTGCAACAGGTATTCGTAATCTTCCCTTGGCATCATAATATCGATGTCATCATCCCAAGGAATGTAACCTTTGTGGCGTATCGCCCCTAACAGCGTTCCACCCGCCAGCGAGTACTCCAAATCGTGACGCTCACAAAACAGATGCACTCTATCTAAAATAGACATCTGTATGCTTCTGAGCTGCTCAAATGTTAGTTTTTTCAATTTAACTTACCTAATAAACTCGATGGTTTTCTCTAGACCAGATTTCAGATCAACCCTTGGCTTCCAGCTCAGAGCTTCAATTTTCTCCGTACACAACTTGGTTCTTTTATATTGACAATACGCATTGTCGTTAGATATTTCATGCTTAACAGAAGAAATGCCACCACCTAGGTCCGAAAGAAGGTTTGCCAGTTGCAATATCGAAACTTCTTCCGTTTCATTGGCAATGTTGTACGCAGTATTTACCTCACCTTTTAACAACACCAAAAGCATTGCTGATACAGCATCTGTGACATAGCAAAATGAGCGCAGCGCACTTCCATCGCTTTTCAGCACTATTGGTTGATTATCTATCACGCAACCAACTAAATCTGACATCACGCGTCCATCATTTAGGAACATACCTGGCCCGTAAGAATGAGCGATTCTCACTGCAGTGAAAGGAACGTCATGCTGAATGGCGTAGCTTTGTAACAATGTCTCAGCCATTCTTTTACTCTCTGGGTAGCAAGATCTTGAGTCCAATGGGTCAAAGCTGCCAAAGTCCCTTTCGCGGATCAGCTCTTGACTCTCTAAGTTTCCATACACTTCACGAGTGGACATGAACAAAAAGTTTTTTACTCGTTTGTTTTTAACGAGCTCAAGCAAATTCATGGTTCCAACAACGTTGGCCTGAATAATCCCAACAGGATCATGTTTGATATGATATGGGCTTGCATTGCTCGCCGCATGAATAACGAAATCGACTTCGTCATCAAACTCAATCGGCTGGCAAACATCTTGGTAAAAACATTCAAATTCACCGGTCAGCTCACCAAATAAGTCTTGAACTTTCTGTTCACTACGGGCTAACAGCAAAACTCTGATGTTCAGTTGATCTTTTCTATTGAGATAAACAAAAAAGCGAACCATACAAGCTGCAAGCATTCCTGTCGCACCCGTAACAAGTACAGTTTTATTTCGCAACGAACCCCATGACTTTTGGCTCAAGTACAATTGCTCGTTATCATCACTGATGATGTTAATCCGATTATTTTTCATATAATTAACCAAAAACCTGTAGATTTTCCTGCGTATCGATTATTGCCTTAAAAATAAAGAAATCGATGGGTGACGTGATTTTAATGTTTTCAGAAATGCCAGAGACTAGGCGGACATCGTATCCGTACTTTGTCATCAACGAACATGAATCGATCGCTTCGGTGTAACAGTCCTCACGCGCTTGACGATGTACTTTAAGAATATCGCGCAAATAAAAGCTTTGTGGCGCTTTCGCTAATCGAGATAACGAACGATCGTGAACGTCTTTCACGACGTCTTCATTGTCGACAAGGACAAAGGTCTCTACTGGAGGACAAGTAGTGATCGCACTACCGTGACTTTTGACCGCTTCGATATTTCGGTTGATAATTTCGTCATTGATTAAAGGTCGAACGCCATCATGAATCAAAACAACAGAGTTATGATCAAATTCTTCTTCTATCTTACATAAGCCGTTAAATATAGACTCCTGGCCAGTTTCACCACCGGGAATAACAAACTTCACTTTCTGAATATCAAATTTGAACAACAGTTTGCGTAAATAATCGATCCACGGTTCAACGCAAACCACAACAATGGCATCAATGTTTTTGTTCTCTTCAAACTTCTCAAGTGTGTATATAATTACTGGCTTGTTATATAGCTCTAAAAACTGCTTCGGTTTAGTGCTGTTTTGCATTCGGGTTCCGACACCACCAGCAAAAATCAAGGCAACATTCATAATTCACTCCTAAATCATAGATATCATTTTGTTAATGCTAGTGTTCACAGTCTCTCTATATCGCTCATAGTGATTAGGTTCGTAACCTTCCGCGACAGACAGGGTTAAGCGATCAATGATCTCATTTGCATCAAAATCTTGATGAGAAAAGAAACGTTCTGGATAACCTATACACTCACCGAACATTTTGACTTTGTTGTTCCAAACAAGCCCTACAACAGGAACAGTCAACGAATAAGAAATAATGCAGGCATGAAGTCGAGCGGCGATTGTGCATTTAAATGTTGAAATAAGCTCAACCAGCTCTCTTGGCGTTTGTGGCTCAATAACGTTTAGTTGCTTCCCTAGATAGGTCTCCAGATCTTCTAGAATATCTACGTCGCTTTTCAAGCCATTAGTAAATAGCTGATAAGATTGCCCTCGAGCTTCCAGTTCTGAAATAAGCGAGGCATATAGCTCGATAACTTGCGTTCTATCCAGATCAATACCGTTATCTTTGAAGATCCTTGCACGCACCAATCCAAGCCCGACAACATCTCGCGATTTTTTCTGTATCCCATAAACTTCTGAGCTGAAAACTGCTGAATCTGCTACTTGAGCGGTTTTGACGTACCCGTTTTCTATGTAGCCATCATTGAGCAAGCTCAAATCATCACGTGTCGTAACCATTTTTATAGCACTATGATTCAGACTTTCTTTTAACAATCGACATTTGTAGTTGCTTTGGTCATAACCTTCGACGCCCACAGCGTTGAAAAAAATCGGGCATGGCTTATTCGCAACCGTGTCAACTAAAGCAGAAATATGCGCCCAACAATCTTGGTACTTAAACTTGATCATTCCTCCGCCGGCAAATACAATTGCAGACGCATCATTAAATTTATTTTTATAATCTCGTTTATAACAGCCAACTTTATAATCAAACGATGAGCTAGAAGATAGTCTGCTTAAAATTTTATTTATTACTTTTCTTTTTAATTTTTTAAAACTATTAAATTCGTTTGAATAATTTAGGTTAAACCTTTCAACAGAGAATTCATTATCTATAATATTCTTCTTTATAAGATATTCTGCACTATCTGCTAT
This sequence comes from Vibrio sp. zbq_1, assembly GCF_043102935.1. Classification (NCBI taxonomy): domain Bacteria; kingdom Pseudomonadati; phylum Pseudomonadota; class Gammaproteobacteria; order Vibrionales; family Vibrionaceae; genus Vibrio; species Vibrio sp. zbq_1. The sequence goes on along the minus strand of NZ_JBICJH010000009.1, from coordinate 227 downwards.
CACTTGATCACCAAGGTTTGTGTCATGTGTATAGCCAACCATCACCAACTTTTTCGCTGTCATGCTCTTATACCTTTAGTCTTATCATTTTCTTTTCTTCTACACCTAACACCAGCCAATACGTTAAAAAGCTAATCATCCCGAATGAAACCAAAGTGGTAGAAATAAACCTTAAAATACTTTGCTCGAAACTTATCGTTAATGAAAACAATACGGCTATCGTTGGT
>NZ_JBICJH010000008.1:0-2254 GCF_043102935.1 Vibrio sp. zbq_1 | reverse complement strand
TCTTTCATGCACTTAACCATGTAGTCGTACAAGATAAGGTCATTCGCTTTTGCTGTCTCGATGATGCTGTAAAGCATTGCGCTGGCGTCGGCACCTCTGGGAGTGTCAGAGAAGAGCCAGTTTTTTCGGCCAATAACCATGGATTTTATTGCTCGCTCAGCCCGATTGTTATCGATAGACAGGTGACCATCTTCGACATACCGAACCAGTTTCGGCCACTGACCAACCGCGTATTTGATTGCTTTGCCTAGTTCACCTGTACCGATGACCTTTTGCGATGTCAGCCATTTATGCAGGTCATCAAGCATAGGTTTCGCCAGTTTTTGTCGTTCAGTCATTCGCTCCAGAGCAGACCTTCCTTTCAGGCGAGTTTCAAGCGCATACAGTTTTTGGATTTTTGCCAGAGCGACATCCGCTTTTCCTGTTTTGCCTTTACCTTGTACCTTCTTCGCATCCATGAACTTACGGCGAGCATGAGCAAGACAGCCAAGGTGTTCAACCTTCTCCAGGCCGTCATAGACTCGGTATCCATCCGTTTGCAGGTAGCCATTGTAGTCACCAAGGAAGCCGATGGGACATGCTCTTGAGCGACGATTTTGATAATCGTACAGCACGATGTTTTTAACGCCTTCCAATGTCGCTTCAGGAGAGTCAGCACCAGAGCAGTAAACCCACATATAGCATTGCTTATCTTCTTTAAGCACGGTTAGTGGTGTTTCATCTGCCTGGATGACCACCTGCTCCAGCAAGTGTTTGTGCAGAGCGTTATACAACGGAGTAAAACGTTCGCTGACCTGCATCATCCAGCGAGCCATGGTTGTTCTGGATAGCTCGACACCAGACTGCTCGAACAGGGTTTCCTGACGGTAAAGCGGTAGCGCGTACTGATATTTTCCAAGGATGATGTTAGCCAGAAGGCTTTCTGTCGCGAAGCTTTTAGGGATAATACTGGCAGGTGCAGGCTTTTGGCTGATGCTAACCTTATCGGCTTCCTTTTCACACTGGCGGCAACTGTACTTAGGGCGAACATATTCCAGAACCTTCAGTACTGCTGGCGTGAACTCCAGCTTTTCACAACTATCTTCACCGATTTTATGCAGAGGGTGCTGGCAGCATGAGCAGACTTTTTCATCATCATCCAGGTCCAGAACGATATGCTCACGGGGCAAGTCTTTAGGAAGCGGCTTGCGTTTACCTCGTACTTTTTTGGTCGTGGTTGTCGTTACCACTTCCTGTTCGTCAGAGGCTGCATCGACCTCGCACTCCGCTTCATTAAACAGGTCACCCTGTGCATCATCATAAGGTTTGAGTGATTCAGAGCGTTTGGCGAACTGACGGTCGATAGCTAATTTGAACTGTTCAAGCAGCGATGCCTTTTCAGCCATAAGGGCTTTTACCATCGCTTGAAGCTCGGCAATATCTTGGCTGTCAGGGTTAATATCAGGCATCTTTTTCATGGCATCCATTATACTAAAAATGCCGCTGCAACACCTGATACATCTGACTTTTATAACGATTAACTCATTGTAAAATCGTGTATTTCAACAGGCTTGTGGCCGATAATAGTGAAGCCTGAGAGCAGCCTGTCCAACTCAAATTGGTTGAGGGTAAATACCTGTTTTTTCTCCTGGGAAGGCCATTTGAACTTCGCTTTTTCCAGTCGTTTATACCAGAGCGCGAAGCCCGTTTTATCCCAGTAGAGTATCTTTATTTTGTCGCGCTGTTTGTTGGTAAACAGGAACAATGCTCCTGAACTCAGAGGCAAGTTAGTTTCACACTCAACCAGTGCGGCCAGACCGTTAATGGATTTTCTGAAGTCAACGAACTCACGATACAGGTAGATAGCAGGCGCGTTAGTTAATCCCCTCATGATGATAATGCACCGATAAGTTCGGCCAGATAATCTGTTGGCGTGCCTTGCGGGATGCTCAACTCAACATCGTTAAAGCAAAGCGTCATATTTTCTGTTGCGGAATTCGTTACCTGATAGCGAGTGGTCTGTTCAACTACCTCCGCTCGGACAAAACTGCATTGCTGGTTTTCTCTGGTTAGCTTCAGCGACCGTCGCTTTGAAAAGAAAGTTGAAGGGCTGAGTTGATTCTGTCGGCAGAACTCTCTTTGGTTAAGAGAGCTGTCTTCGTATTGCTGAAATATTTCCAGCCATTCCTGATCGCTGCGTCGTCGGTGAGCCATGATCTTATCTCCTTATTAGTGAAGATAAGATCATAAGTCTGGTGCCTGGCTAATTGAATGT
>NZ_JBICJH010000007.1:0-10335 GCF_043102935.1 Vibrio sp. zbq_1 | reverse complement strand
ACAATCCTTACTGAGCCAAAAGTATTGGCTACCCAATCCGGCTCTTTCCCCTCTCCTCGCTTGAATTCTATTCGTATCGGTTGGCACCAAGGATACAATCAGTGTTTCTTGTTCATCCTCACCTATTTGAATATTGTGAGGGGATTCATCATAGAGAAGATTCCAAAATGGAGCATATGGAGTGTTTAACGTACACTGATGATATTGCCAATTTTGATCGAGTAGTTCATGTATGAAGTGGTTCCAATTGAAATTACTTGCGTGTAATGTTGCGTGATCTAAATAAACTGATGCTTCAATGTTTTGTGATAACCCCGGACCTGTGAAGTTACCCGAGCTTATCGTTGCCGCTTGATAACCATCGTTAGTAAGAACGCCATAGCACTTGGCATGAAGTAAGCGCTTTCGATTAATCAGGTATACTGCAGCGCCACATTCAAGTAGCGCATCGACGACTTGTTTACTTGATAGGCGTTGACTGGTACTACCACCCAAAATAGCTACTACAGATCCCCCAGCTTCAGTATGTTCTTTTAGTGATTTATAGAATCGAGCTCCACCGTTGTAGTTTGAGAAACCTGATACGATGAATATTGTCCCATTACCTGGTGTTAAGTTCCTTATCCACATGTCTTCAAGAATGGGTCTTAATCCGGTTAGACGACCCGTAGAATAGACATTTGGATGAACTGCAAATTCAATCATTTATTCTAGCCTTTTATTATCATTCTGAATTTAATGCTTATTTCAGTGAAAATAATCCCACATATTGATTGATGGGTTCAATAGTCATTATGCATTTTCAAAAAGCGAGTCATAGTTTAGCTTCATGGAGTGAGTTTTAAGGTGGGGAAGTCTCAAGCCATGCAAAAGGTAAGAGTGCAGTACACTTACTATCAGTGATGACCGGATAATCATAATATGGAAGTTGTTCAGGGGGCTCAATACAACTGCCGATGGTGAGTGTATATCTATTTCGAAACTTCCGTGGCGAACTATGGACAAACGCGATGGTTAGATGGGTTTCTGCTTGCGTTATCTGACAGTGCATTTCATGCCGATAAGTTACCATGGATTCTGGTGTGAAAATGACTTTAAGTGATTGTTTATACACGGATCAGCCTTGCTGATTTTGTATTCAAAATCCGTTTCCATTATCTCGTAACACTATGATTCATATGGATTGATGGAATCGTCTATTTCAGCTGTAGTTAGTTGAGAGTTTCTTGGCGAACTATGGACAAACGCGATGGTTAGATGGGTTTCTGCTTGCGTTATTTGACAGTGCATTTCATGCCGATAAGTTACCAAGGATTCTGGTGTGGAAATGACTTCAAGTGATTGTTTATACACGCATTTAGCTCCGCTAAATTTGATTCAAAATCCGTTGCCTTCGGGCGTGGCGGTTCAAGTCCGCCCACCGGTACCATATTCCAAGACAAAGCCTCGACGAAAGTCGGGGCTTTGTTGTTTCTGGCGTTTGTAAATTCAAATCCAGCGTGGCGTCAGGAGTGTCTGCCCAGTTGGACGCAAGTCCAGTCCCCTCACTTATCAGTACCATACATAGAAAGGTCGCTTTTATAGCGGCCTTTCGTCGTTTGGGGAAGATGCGCTTAGATTTACGTGTGTTTGGAGATTCGAGTTGAATACCGATTTTCCGCGTTTCAAAAGAAAAAAGCGCGAGGGGTATGCCTCGCGCAAACTACTACATGATGATAGTAGGGAACAGCTTATAGAGCTGTGAACAAGGTGTTCTGTGAGTTTGGAGTCCAGTCTGCTTGAGATACGTGCGGTACATTAACTAGGTAACGCAAACCTTGATAAGTCACCACATCGCCTTGTTTGTATGAAACATTCTGAGTCCAATTAGTTGCTGGATCCGCATTCGTCCACAAGCTAGATGTTGGTGATGGAGCCCAATCTTGTTGCGCTGTATGGCTTGTTACTGCTTGATATACCGTACCGAGGTGTAGAACGTAGTCGCCGGCGCTGTAGTTGTTACCAACTTGCCAGTTCGGTGTGTAGTTATCCATGGTATCGAAGACATAACCAGCCTGTTTGGCTAGCTGGATAAACTTCGCGAGCTTCGGTAGGTTTTGAGTTGCACCCATGCCACGTTTACCGTCTTCAAACAGGAATTCGTGAGTTAGCACAATAACTTTATCGGCATGCAAAGGTGTACCACATGGGAACTCTTGTGCTTTGGAGTTGATAGGGTTAATTGTCGTAGGCGCACAAGTATTTAGCGCGGAATCGACATACCCAAGGAATGGTTCAGCTTCTGTAAGGCTGTTTGCTGGCATCGCAATGCCCCAGTTTTCAGGGGCCCAATCCACATCCCAACCGTGAGTTTGATAGCCATTATTCGCTAGGATATTTTGAACCGCGATGGCTGCTTTTACACTGTTAGATGGGTTTGCCGTATCACATGCATAGCCTGGCTCCCAAGGTTTAAGATCATCGGACGTGGCACATAAGCCGTCTGCTTTGAAGTCTTTAGTGACGCGCCAACCATTGGTATATGGCAAACGAGCAAACTCATTCGCTTTATAGTTTGGGTAGCTCGTGATGTTCGGCAAATATTTTTCTAGTACTGACAAGTTTTCTGCAAACATCGAGGCATCGTAGGCAGGATCTTGATAAGAGTTGATCTGGTGATCACCCGTTGCATTACATTCTGCCGCACTGTTTGGGCCAAATTCTTCAACACAGTTGTGAACCATATGGTCATAACTGTGGTTTGCGACGATGTGGCCGCTATCCAACGCCAGTTTTAGTGCCTCTAACGCTCTGTCTTCGTTTTCATCACCAATACCATCTAGGTGCCACGCATTAAAGTAAAACGTCGCTTTTACTTCTTCTTGATTTAGCACATTAATGACGTCAATTGAGGCGTTGATTGGGCCATCATCAAACGTCAGATAAATGGTTCCTTTGGTGTCAGTTTGGGCAAATGCATATTGAGATAGAGCGGCACTTACAAGCGTTGCAATAGCCAGTTTATTTAATTTCATTTTCGATTCCTTTTCGAAATTAATAATGACGTTGTCAGTAGTAATATATTGATAGTTGTAAATGTAAATTCGTAATCTTCCTTAATTCTCTGACTTTTATCCTAGACCTAAATAATTATTAAAAAATAGACCTTATTTTCTAAAGTGAGATTCTGTTCACGAATAACGCAACCGGTTGCGCTTTTTTGTGCTGATTATTTTTGCTACAGTTTTTGCAGGTTGAAATTTACACAACGGGAGTAAGGCTATGAAAAAGATCCTTTTATGCTGTAGCGCAGGGATGTCGACCAGTATGCTTGTTAAGAAAATGGAGCAAGCTGCTGAAATTAAAGGAATTGAATGCAAAATTGATGCGATGTCAGTGAATGCATTTGAAGAGGCGATTAAAGAGTATGACGTTTGTTTACTAGGTCCTCAGGTACGTTTTCAACTGGAAGAGTTAAGAAAAACAGCGCAAGAGTACGGAAAAAATATCGATGCGATATCTCCCCAAGCATATGGAATGATGAAAGGGGACGAAGTACTAGAACAAGCATTAGAATTAATTAACTAAGCCAATAATTTGAAATAAAAGAAAATTGTTCATCAAATATAAATATTTGATGCGGGATTATTTTGTCTGAAATAAGGATGGACTCTATGAAGCTTTATGACGCGATTATAGGAACAGTCGAAAAGCATATAGCCCCTATCGCCGCAAAAGTGGGTAATCAACCCCACGTTCGCGCAATGAGAGATGGTTTTATTGTCGCTATGCCGTTTATCATCGTGGGCAGTTTCATTTTGATTTTTGCATTTCCACCATTTGCTGAAGATACGACGTTTACCTTTGGTCGTCTTTGGCTCGACTTTGCTACCACTCACTTTGACACTATTATGATGCCTTTCAATATGTCGATGGGGATCATGACCATCTTCGTGTCGCTCGGTGTCGCCTACAGTCTGGCGAAAGCGTACAAAATGGATGGGATCACTAGCGCGGTTTTATCTTTAATGTGTTTCTTGCTGGTGGCCGCACCAGCTCAAGATGGCACGTTAGCGATGAAACACATGGGCGGTACAGGGATCTTCACTGCAGTAATGTGTGCCTTCTTTGCTGTTGAGCTGTATCGATTTATGAAAAAGCACAACATCACGATTCGCATGCCAGAGCAGGTGCCACCTGCGATCGCGCGTTCTTTCGAGGTGTTACTGCCTGTTCTAGCTGTGTTTGTCACGCTTTATCCATTAAGCATCTTCGTTCAAACCCAATACGACATGTTGATTCCTGATGCAGTTATGGCGATGTTCAAGCCATTAATCAGCGCATCAAATACTTTGCCTGCCATCATTGGTGCACTACTCATGTGTCAATTACTTTGGTTTGCAGGGATTCATGGTGCCGCGATTGTGGTTGGCCTTCTATCGCCAATCTTTCTAACAAACATCAGTGGAAACATCGACGCATTTGTTGCTGGGCAACCTGTTCCGAATATCTTCACTCAGCCGTTCTGGGACTTCTATATCTTCATTGGTGGTTCTGGTGCGACGTTAGCGTTGGTTCTACTGATGTCATTTAGCCGCTCTGTTCACCTAAAGAGTATCGGCCGAATGAGTGCGGTTCCTGGCTTCTTCCAAATTAATGAACCAGTGATTTTTGGTAGCCCAATCGTAATGAACCCAACATTGTTCATCCCATTTGTTTTTGCTCCAGTAATTAACGCAACGATTGCTTACTTTGCTGTGCACCTTGGCTTCGTAGGTATGGGTGTAGCTACTACGCCATGGACGACGCCGGCAATTATTGGTGCGTCTTGGGGAAGCGGCTGGACGTTTTCTCCGGTACTGCTCGTAGTGGGGCTGTTGATTCTTGACCTTCTTATCTACTTCCCATTCTTCAAAATGTTTGAGAAGCAAATGCTTGAGCAAGAACTACCAACAACCAAAGAAACGAAACAGGCAGAACAACCTGCTGGTGAAGGCGTAACCGCTTAATTATGAATGGGCTGTTTTACCAAGCAGCCCATATTTTTGGAGAGAGAAAATGGAACAAGAACTGGTTGTAATGGAAATCATCTGCAATGCGGGTGAAGCCAGAAGTTTAAGTTATGAAGCGCTCCGTTTGGCGAGAGAGCAAAAATTTGAAGCAGCAGAAGAGAAATTGTTGCAAGCCAGAGAGTGCATTAACAAGGCGCATTTAATTCAGACGCAATTGATCGAAGAAGATCAGGGGGAGGGCAAAGTGCCGATGACTCTGGTTATGGTGCACGCTCAAGATCATTTAATGACAACGATTCTAGCGCAAGAAATGGCTGTTGAGATTGTCGCTTTGAACAAGCAACTCGCGAACAAGTAAGGAAATCATTATGTCTAGAGAGGCGATCAAACTTGCCATTATTGGTGGTGGCAGTAGCTATACTCCGGAATTGGTTGAAGGGGTAATCAAACGCTTGGATTACTTGCCAGTTAAACAGATTCACTTTGTGGACATAGAATCCGGCGCGGAAAAGCTAGAAATCATCAAAGGCTTGGCTCAGCGGATGGTCGATAAAGCGGGCGCGGATATTGAAATTAAAGCGGATTTTGACCGCCGTGCTGCGATCAAAGGCGCTGACTTTGTCATGACTCAATTCCGTGTTGGCGGGCTTGCTGCTCGAGCAAACGATGAAAGAATTCCTATCAAATACGATGTGATCGGACAAGAAACCACAGGCCCTGGCGGATTTGCTAAAGCACTGAGAACCATTCCGGTCATTCTTGATATCTGTAAAGACATTGAAGAGTTGGCGCCAAACGCTTGGATGCTCAACTTTACGAACCCTGCTGGTCTCGTCTCAGAAGCGGTGAGTAAGCATACTAAAGTCAAAAGTATCGGCTTATGTAATGTACCCGTCTCAATGGAAATGATGATTGCAGAGATGATGGATTGCGAGCCTAAAGAGCTACAGTTGGAGTTTGCAGGTCTAAATCATCTGGTCTGGGTACACAAAGCGTGGCTGAAAGGCGAAGACATCACTCAAACCGTCTTAGAGAAAGTCGGAGATGGCGCTAACTTCAGTATGAAGAACATTTGGGAAGAGCCGTGGGATCCGGCATTTCTAAAAGCGCTTGGTGCGATTCCTTGTCCTTATCATCGCTATTTTTACCAAACAGACGCTATGTTGGCAGAAGAAAAGCAGAGCGCAGGTGAAAAAGGGACTCGCGCAGAGCAAGTCATGGAAACCGAAAACGCATTGTTTAAGCTCTATCAAGATCCGAACTTAGACCACAAACCGAAAGAGTTGGAAGAGCGAGGGGGAGCGTATTACTCAGATGCGTCACTCAATCTCGTCGACTCTATTTATAACAACCGTAACAGCATTCATGTCGTAAACGTCTTAAACAACGGCGCGATCAATGGTCTACCGGATGACGCCGTGATTGAATGCAGTGCAGTGATTGGTAGTTGGGGAGCAAAACCACTTGCTGTTGGTGAGCTATCAAACAACATCAAAGGACTACTGCATCAAGTGAAAGCTTATGAGCAGTTGACGATAGAAGCCGCTGTTGAAGGTAACTACGACAAAGCATTAATGGCATTAACGAATAATCCTTTGGTGCCAGACATTGGTCGAGCGAAAGCGATATTGGATGAGCTGTTAGCGGTTAATGCGCCTTATTTGCCTCAATTTAAACTTACAGCGTTGTAATACTAAGGAAGAGCGTCAATGAAAGTCATTTTTAATGCGGACGATTTTGGTCTGACTCAAGGTGTTAATAACGGCATTGTAAAGTCCCATCAAGATGGTGTCGTGAAATCGACTACTATGATGGTAGGGATGGATGCCGAGCAGAATGCAATCGAGTTAGCTCATCAAAATCCAGACTTAAAAATTGGCGTACATCTACGGTTTACAGCAGGTGCTCCTCTCACGGAGCACCCAAACTTAACCAATGGTAGAACGCATTTCGTCAAATACAGTGAATTGTGGAACAAGCAAGATTTTGAAGCTCAAGCGGTTTACGATGAAGCTAAAGCTCAAATTGATCACTTCTTGTCACTTGGACTAACGCTCAGCCACCTTGATAGTCATCATCATGCTCATACGCATCCCCAGATTCTTCCTATTGTTCAGAAACTCGCGAAAGAGCACCGCGTGCCACTTCGCGGGAGTGGTATCTGTCACCAACCAATGACGACAAGCTATTTCTTTTCCGATGAGTTTTACGATCAAAAGGTAAGTTTGGACGGATTAATGCAACACCTTCTGAGCTTAAAAGAGAATTACGATGTGGTAGAGGTGATGTGTCATCCTGCTTATGCCGACCAGCCCCTTATTATGAAAAGTGGCTATGCACTGCAAAGAGAGTTAGAGCTACAAGTGCTCACATCTCCCATTCTAAAAGAGCAATTGGCGCAGCATGGTATAGCCGTCACGGATTACTCCGCACTCGTTTCTACCAGCCAAGTTGTAGGTGTATGATTAAGGCTGCCAGATTCGACCCCTATAGTCACCTTACGAATTGCTGGCAGCCATTTTTCGAATTAAAACATTCATTATTTATTAGCAGTTGGATTCATTAGCATTATGGCAAGGATTAAAGATGTCGCCGAACTCGCCGGTGTAAATCGTTCTACCGTTTCTCGCATCATTAATGGGGAAGGAAAGTTTCGTGAAGAAACTAGAAAAAAAGTAGAACAAGCCATGGCGCAATTGAATTACCGTCCAAGTGCGATCGCCCGTTCTCTTGCAACATCGTCAAGTAATATGGTCGGTTTGTTGGTGACTTATTACACCGGTGGATTTTTCGGTGAAATGATGGAGCAAGTGCAAACGGAATTGGACATTCATAAGAAGTTTCTCATCACTGCGCAAGGCCATCATTCTGCTGAAGGAGAGAAAGAAGCGATTCAGCGCTTCAACGATCTTCGTTGCGATGGCTATGTTCTGCATAGTCGCTATTTATCCGATGATGATCTACGTGAGTTAGCAAAACTTCCTACGCCTTTTGTGCTTCTCGATCGTTATGTTGAAGGGATTGAAGAGCGCTGCATTACGTTTAATCACCACCATGCAAGTCGTATCGCTGTTGAGCACTTAATCGCTGGTGGCCATAAAAACATTGCCTGTATTACCGGGCCATCCCTACGTCACAATAGTTTGCTCAGAAAGCTTGGCTATGTTGATGCAATGAAAACAGCTGGTATCGACATTGATGAAAGTTGGTGTGAAGAAGGGAATTACGGCAGACAAAGCGGTTATGATGCGATGGCTTCCATTTTGAAACGTCACCCAGAGGTAACTGCTGTATTTTCATGCAGCGAAGAAATGACGGTTGGGGCGATGCAATATCTTCATGAGCATAAAATTTCGGTGCCGGAGCAAATCTCTTTAACCAGTTTTGACAGTGTAGACCTATGTGAAAGTTTGTACCCGACGGTATCTGCTGTGCATTTCCCTATTAGTGATATGGCGCGAGCGGCTGTGCAAACGTTAATCGGGTTAGTAAAAAAACAGGAGCACATAGAAAAACCTGTCTTCGAAGCCAAGCTGAAACTGCGTCATGCGGATCGAGTATTAAAACAAGACTCTGATTGATACTCAGGTATGAGCTTGATTCAAATTATGAACAACACATTGGTTCTTAACGCGAATGACTCGCACTTGTGAGTTCTTATTGATGAATTTATTTACAGAATCTACTACTATTCTTGGTTTATCGTGAAAACTTAATAGTAGTGAAAAAGTGGCAGCAATTAAACTTACAGTGGATCGTATTCAGCCGGGATTACATATCCGCCTTCCGCTAAAGTGGAACGATCACCCCTTCCTACTCAATAGCTTTAAAATTAAAGACCAGGAACAGATCGAGATGATTCGTCATCTCGGTGTAAAGTTCGTGTACTTTAATCCCGAACAAAGCGACACCGCACCATTGCCCGTCAATCAAATCCAAACGGACAGCACAACAAGCAATGAATCGTTGGATCTAGAAACGCAAAAACTGTGGCAAGAAAAACAGAAACGAATTGAAAAGCTCAGTGCATATCGTCGACGAGTGATTCAGTGTGAGAAAGAGTTTGAGCGCTCACTTGCGCGGATGCGATCAGTCATGACGAAAATTCGTAACCGCCCAACTGCCGCTGTTGATGAAGCTCAACTGTTAATAGAAGACATTGTTGAGAAGTTGATGTGCGATGATAATGTCACGCTTCATCTAATGAACGGCAAAAACGAATTTGAAGATATCTATTTCCATTCTCTAAACGTTGCGGTTATTGCCATGATGATTGGGCGTGCGAAAGGGTATTCTGCCAAGCAACTAAAAGAGCTCTCTTTCGCTGCTCTGTTTCATGATATGGGTAAGATCAAAATCCCTACCGCTATATTAAGAAAGCAAGTGCCATTAACCGAGCCAGAAACCAACTACCTAAAGTTACATACTAAATATGGTTTGGATCTCGCGAATCAGATCGAAGGTTTTCCTGAACCAGCTAAAACCGTGATTGCTCAGCATCATGAGTTAAGAGATGGCTCCGGTTATCCTGAGGGTCTTAAAGGGGATGAAATTGATGAATTGGCTCAAATTGTCATAGTGGCAAATGCATTTGATAATTTGTGCCATACACCGATCGCTTCAGAACAGAAAATCCCATACACCGCCCTTTCTCATTTATATAAAAACTGTAAACACCTATATAAAGAAGAAAACCTTAATATTCTGATCAAGTTCATGGGCGTCTTCCCTCCTGGCACGGTTGTCCAGTTATCTAATAATATGGTGGGATTGGTCATCTCAGTGAACGCTTCAAACCTGCTATTTCCAAATGTTCTGGTTTACGACCCATCAGTGCCAAGAACTCAAGCTCCCATCATTGAGCTTGCATCGAAAGATTTGAGGATCGTAAATGCGATTCATCCATCTAAATTGCCAGATAAGATAAAAGAGTACCTAAACCCACGCTCGCGAATATCCTATTTCTTTGACAGTGATGAGTAGTTATCCACAGTTTTTTGTGAGTATTCTGTAGAAATGCTGGGTGTTAATTGAGACGAATTTAGATGTTGAGTGGAAAGTGTCCATTTGGCATGTTTTTTTAGAAAAAATGCATTTTTAGTATTGCCAAAGAAATTCTTCTCCCTATAATGCGCATCCACCGACACGGCAGACGCGATAAGGCTTCAGCAGAGTCGGAGAGGTAAAAAGCTTCTACGAAAATTAGTTGAAAAAGTGTTTGACACTAACAACCAAATCGCTAGAATGCACCTCCGCTTTGAGAGAAAAACTTCTCGAAAAGCAAAGCTCTTTAACAATATAAACCTATCAATCTGTGTGGGCACTCGTTGATGATAATCCAATT
>NZ_JBICJH010000006.1:0-82003 GCF_043102935.1 Vibrio sp. zbq_1 | reverse complement strand
CGTTGCCGTGTCAGCGAGGTGGCATTATAGAGATTGCGATCACATTGGCAAGCCCTTTTTCACGTTTTTTTTGATTTTTTTATCGTTCGGATGAAATTGCAGCAAAACCACTTAAAAGAGCACGTTATTTCTACAGTTCTTTGAATTTATCCGCGAAAAGAGCCACTTTTTCCCAGTTGGTGTACTCCACTTCTTTAGTCGTGTCCGTTTCACCACCAGTCATCGACATAATGAACTTGATCATCATTTTGTCGAACCAACCGTAGCGCGGATAATAAAGGGCACCAGCGAAGACTCCAATTAATGTTGGCTTCCAAGGAGATTTGATTAGGAACTTACGAATGTAGGCACTTCCTTCTGGGGTATCTTTCCCTTGGTCTTCTTTACGGGCGGTTAAGTTCACACAGAAGAAAGCCACTTTATTCTGTTCTAGCTGAGTGAGGTTGCGTTCAATAAATTGATATAGCTTCTTATTTAGGTGACCATAACGAATAGAAGCACCAATGAGCACTTTTTCATATTGGCTGAAATCCATCGTCTCTACATTATGTAAATCCACCAGCTCACATTCAAAGTCTGTTAATTGCTCTTCTATATAATGGAAAATTTTTTTGGTTTGCCCTTCACGAGAAGAGTATAGAAATAATGCTTTTGCCACGATTTCCCCTTAACTACGCCAAAACGTCGGCGTGAGTAGAATAAGTAAGGTAAATATTTCCAGACGACCAAATAGCATGGAGACGATCAGCACCCATTTCGCTTTGTCGTTTACATCACCAAAGTGAAGTGCGACTTCGCCCAATCCAGGACCAAGGTTGTTGAGTGTCGCTGCTACGGCAGAGAATGCACTTAACTCATCCATGCCTGTTGCAATCAAACCCAACATACATACCACAAACACTAACGCGTATGCTGAGAAGAATCCCCATACAGCATCGACCACACGTTGCGGTAGCGCACTACCTCCGACTTTGATGGTGTAAACCGCACGAGGGTGAACCAGACGTTTAAGTTCACGCGCACCTTGTAAGGTAAGAAGCAAAATGCGGATCACTTTCATACCACCACCGGTCGAACCTGCGCATCCTCCTATAAAAGAGGAGAACAGTAACAGCACTGGCAAGAACAATGGCCAATCTGCAAAACCGGTTGTGGTGAAACCTGCGGTTGTCGAGATTGAGACAGTTTGGAACAACGCTTGGTCAAACGCATCATAAGGTGATGTGTAAGAGTGGTGCTTCAATAGTAGTAAGAAGCAAACCAAAAACAGTAACACCTGAATAAAGATGAACGCGCGGAACTCTGGGTCTTTCCAATAATACTTAGGATGAACCCCACCAGAGGCAAATGCTGCAAAGTGCAGAGTGAAGTTACAAGCAGAGATCAGCAAGAACACCACGGTAATCAGGTTAATCGCGTAACTGTCGAAGTAGCCCATGCTGGCATCGTGAGTTGAGAAGCCACCAATCGCAATGGTAGAGAAGCTGTGGCTGATGGCATCAAACGGCGTCATGCCCGCGAGCCAAAAAGCAACCGCACAAGCGATTGTCAGGCTTAAATAGATGTACCACAGCGCTTTTGCTGTCTCGGCTATGCGCGGGGTCATTTTGGTATCTTTCACTGGACCCGGAATTTCTGCGCGGTACAACTGCATCCCACCGATGCCCAACACTGGCAAAATAGCGACCGCGAGTACGATGATCCCCATTCCACCAAACCATTGTAGAAATTGGCGGTAGAACAAAATCGCTTTAGGTAACTCATCAAGGCCGACAATAACGGTCGCCCCTGTCGTGGTTAAAGCAGAGAAGGATTCAAAAAAAGCGTCAGTCACAGAAATGTTGGGATTATCTGCGATTAAAAATGGAAGCGAACCCGCGCTGCCCAAAACCGTCCAGAAAAGAACGACGATAAGAAAGCCATCACGTGATTTGAGCTCATGTTTATGCCGACGGTTAGGAAACCAACACATCGCTCCACAAAAAAGCAGCACAAAAAAAGTCGTGACAAAAGGTACACCAGCGCCGTCTCGATAAAGAAGCGCAACCAGTGCAGGTGCCAACATGGTGACACTAAAAAGCGCGAGCAAAAGCCCGACGATTCGAATAATTGAACGAAATTGCATGGATTGATTGACTAGCGAAGCTGTCCCTGTTGCTTCCTGGTTTTCATTATTGTCCGTCGAGTGGGGTTACAATTGCCTTTGCCCCACTTTTATTGATGATAGCTTGGGTAAACGCGCTCACTTCACGAAGCTCAATTTCCACCACTAATATTACCTGATCGCTATATTCAGCAGCGACTTCTACCGCACCAAATTGAGGCATGATCGACTGTGCGATAGGCATAAACCCATAGTCTAACGTTAGTCTGAGTTTTGTGGTTATTTTTTTCTCAATAGTTTGAAGCAGCTTGAGAGCTTGCTGCACCCCACCGCCGTAAGCTTTGACTAAACCGCCAGTACCAAGCTTGATGCCCCCTGAATATCGCGTCACTACCGCAGTGATTTCTCCCACGCCAGAGCCCGATAGCTGCGCCAAAATTGGCTTGCCAGCAGTCCCGGACGGCTCGCCGTCATCGCTAAAGCCCCATTTCATTGAATCTTCAGGTCTGCCCGCTACGAATCCCCAGCAATTGTGTCTTGCATCCGAGTGTTTGGCTTTAATTTGATCAACAAACGCCTTCGCCGCATCAACGCTTGGCGTGTGTGCGAGGTAGGTAATAAAGACACTTTTTTTGATTTCTTCTTCAAACAGAGCAGGCGCAGAGGGAATCAGATAAGGCTGGTCATTCATAGCATTAGGTCAATGTTTACTTTGCTCGAAGTCTATCACGAGAGTGAATTCAGAGTCGCATAAGATCTGCCACAGCGCACAATGTTAAACACTTGTTTAAAAAATGTATTGAAATTAAACAATTCGCGATCCAAACTAACTTTACTGGTCAAACCAGAATAAGAATAAACGACTTCCTCGATACTTATTTGCCGACGAATTCAGCACTAACAATAGGTATACAGACAATCCACGATTGTATGTCATGGAGATAGACAATGATTTACCAAGCCGACACCCTACAGGTAAAGGAAATACAAGATGGCATAGCAGAGCTGAGCTTCTGCTCCCCTAAATCCGTAAACAAGCTCGACCTAGCAACGCTAGAGTCTCTCGATAAGGCTCTTGATGCGTTGACTTCACATCAAGGTCTAAAGGGCTTAATGCTCACTTCAGATAAAGATGCGTTCATCGTTGGCGCAGACATCACTGAATTCTTGGGCCTCTTCGCTAAAACAGACGCCGAGCTCGATCAATGGCTACAATTTGCCAATAGCATCTTCAATAAACTAGAAGACTTACCCGTTCCGACAATCTCAGTACTTAAAGGTCACACACTTGGCGGCGGCTGTGAATGCGTACTGGCTACCGACATGCGTATCGGTGACAAAACCACCAGCATTGGCCTACCAGAAACCAAACTGGGCATCATGCCAGGCTTTGGTGGTTGTGTGCGTTTGCCGCGTGTTATCGGTGCAGATAGCGCGATGGAAATCATCACGCAAGGCAAAGCATGTCGTGCAGATGAAGCCTTAAAGATTGGTTTATTGGATGCTGTGGTTGAAACTGATGCGTTGTATGAATCCGCATTGCAAACACTGACTTCAGCTATCAACGAAAAGATCGATTGGCAAGCACGTCGTAAACAAAAAACCTCGCCACTGACACTCAGCAAGCTAGAGTCGATGATGAGCTTCACGATGGCAAAAGGCCTAGTGGCACAAAAAGCAGGTCCACACTACCCTGCGCCAATGACTGCAGTTATTACGATTGAAGAAGGCGCACGCTTTGCGCGTAACGAAGCACTCGACATTGAACGCAAATACTTCGTTAAACTCGCGAAATCAGAAGAAGCCAAAGCTCTGGTTGGTCTGTTCCTCAACGACCAATACATCAAAGGCATCGCGAAAAAAGCGGCGAAATCAGCAAGCAAAGACACTGAGCGAGCAGCGGTATTAGGTGCAGGCATCATGGGTGGTGGCATTGCTTACCAATCTGCGCTGAAAGGCGTGCCAGTATTGATGAAAGACATTGCCCAACCATCTCTCGATTTAGGTATGACCGAAGCGTCTAAACTGCTGAACAAACGCCTTGCTCAAGGTCGTATCGACGGCTTCAAGATGGCGGGAATTTTGGCATCAATTACCCCAAGCCTACATTACGCAGGCATCGAAAATTCAGATGTGATTGTTGAAGCCGTTGTCGAAAATCCAAAAGTAAAAGCAGCGGTACTGAGCGAAGTCGAATCGCACGTTGGTGAAGACACCGTCATTACATCAAACACATCGACGATTCCAATCAACCTATTGGCACAATCACTTAAACGCCCAGAAAATTTCTGTGGTATGCACTTCTTTAACCCTGTGCATCGCATGCCTTTGGTTGAAATCATCCGTGGTGAGAAAACTTCTGATGAAACCATCAACCGCGTAGTGGCTTACGCAGCGAAAATGGGTAAATCCCCAATCGTCGTGAACGACTGTCCGGGATTCTTCGTCAACCGCGTATTATTCCCGTACTTTGGCGGTTTCAGCATGTTGCTTCGTGACGGTGCAGACTTCACTAAAGTCGACAAAGTCATGGAACGCAAATTTGGCTGGCCGATGGGCCCGGCGTACTTGCTTGATGTAGTCGGCATCGATACTGCGCACCACGCACAAGCGGTGATGGCAGAAGGTTTCCCTGAGCGAATGGGAAAACAAGGTCGTGACGCGATTGATGCTCTATTCGAAGCCAACAAATACGGTCAGAAGAATGGCAACGGTTTCTACAGCTACACCATTGATAAAAAAGGTAAGCCTAAGAAAACCTTCACTGAAGATATCTTGCCAGTACTGGCAGACGTCTGCGCGGATAAACAAGAGTTCGATGAGCAGACCATCATCCAACGTATGATGATTCCGATGATCAACGAAGTGGTGCTGTGTCTGCAAGAAGGCATTATTGCAACCCCTCAAGAAGCAGATATGGCGCTGGTTTACGGCCTTGGTTTCCCTCCATTCCGCGGCGGTGTATTCCGCTACCTAGACAGCGTAGGTATTGCTGAATTTGTTGAAATGGCAAAACAGCACGCTGATCTAGGCGCGATGTACCATGTTCCGCAAATGCTGATTGATATGGCGGCGAAAGGCGAAAGCTTCTACGGCGCGCAACAGCAAGGTTCTATCTAAGGAGGGATTCCCAAAATGACTAATCAAACCAGAAACGTTGTCGTAGTCGATTGTCTACGTACCCCAATGGGTCGCTCTAAAGGTGGTGCTTTCCGTCATACTCGTGCAGAAGACCTTTCTGCGCACCTAATGAAAGGCATTCTGGCACGCAACCCACAAGTGAACCCAAGTGAGATTGAAGACATCTACTGGGGCTGTGTGCAACAAACGCTTGAGCAAGGCTTTAACATCGCGCGTAATGCAGCGCTGCTTGCTGGCCTACCAATTGAGATTGGCGCGGTAACCGTGAACCGTCTGTGTGGCTCATCTATGCAAGCCCTGCATGATGGTACTCGTGCAATCATGACAGGTGACGCGGAAATTTGCCTGATCGGCGGTGTCGAGCACATGGGTCACGTACCAATGAACCACGGTGTAGACTTCCATCCTGGCATGTCGAAAAACGTCGCCAAAGCCGCTGGCATGATGGGTTTAACCGCTGAAATGCTTGGTAAGCTTCATGGTATCAGCCGTGAGCAACAAGATGAGTTTGCGGCGCGCTCTCATGCTCGTGCTCACGCAGCAACATTGGAAGGTCGCTTTAAAAACGAAATCCTACCAACCGAAGGCCACGCAGCAGACGGTACGTTGTTCCAGTTAGATTACGATGAAGTGATTCGTCCAGAGACCACCGTTGAAGGTCTGTCTCAACTTCGTCCGGTATTCGACCCAGCGAACGGTACTGTAACAGCCGGCACGTCTTCCGCTTTATCTGATGGTGCATCCGCAATGCTGATCATGAGCGAAGAGAAAGCCAATGAACTTGGTTTGAAGATTCGCGCACGAATCAAAGGCATGGCGATCGCAGGTTGCGATCCATCCATCATGGGTTACGGCCCTGTACCTGCAACGCAAAAAGCGCTGAAACGTGCAGGTCTTGCAATTGAAGATATGGACGTTGTCGAGCTAAACGAAGCGTTTGCAGCGCAATCTCTGCCATGTGCGAAAGACCTAGGTCTGCTTGAGGTGATGGACGAAAAAGTGAACCTGAATGGCGGCGCGATTGCTCTAGGTCACCCATTGGGTTGTTCTGGCGCACGTATCTCAACAACGCTTATCAACCTAATGGAAGCCAAGGACGCCAAATACGGCCTTGCGACCATGTGTATCGGTCTTGGTCAGGGTATCGCTACTGTCTTTGAGCGCCCGTAACCCTTAACATCTCCAGTTAGGTAATCAACCAATACCAGCAAAATTTGGTATTACACTTAAGGCGGCATCTTATGTCGCCTTTTCTTTTATTAGGCACCCTATAATTTATGCACAAAACGCATAAATTAGATGATGAAGTTTCATTTTATTCATAAATAAAGAAGGCATACACTTACAGGCAGTTAATGGCTTGCTGCTCGTGGCATTCCTGCCGCGCTATCGCACACTCGGAGAACCTTATGTTTAATGCTCTAGTTCTAAACCAAGAAGACAAACGTACTATCGCAAACATCGAACAAATCGATGAAACACAACTGCCGGAAGGCGACGTACTGATTGACGTTGATTACTCATCGTTAAACTACAAGGACGGCCTTGCGATCACAGGGAAAGGTAAAATCATCCGCAACTTCCCAATGGTACCAGGCATTGATCTAGCGGGTACGGTCGTAAGCTCTGACGATGCACGCTACCAAGCAGGCGATAAAGTCGTTCTTACTGGCTGGGGTGTCGGCGAAAACCACTGGGGCGGTATGGCGCAACGTGCTCGTCTAAAAGCGGATTGGTTGGTTCCTCTACCAAAAGGCTTAGACAGCAAAAAAGCAATGATGGTCGGTACAGCTGGCTTTACCGCAATGCTGTGTGTTCAAGCTCTGCTGGATGCTGACATCAAACCAGAAGCTGGCGAAATCCTTGTCACTGGCGCCAGTGGCGGCGTAGGTTCGGTGGCAGTGACGCTTCTGGCTCAACTGGGCTACAAAGTGGCAGCCGTTACTGGTCGTGTTGAACAAAACGGTCCACTTTTAGAAAAACTGGGCGCAAGTCGCATCATCGACCGTGTTGAATTTGAAGAGCCTGCACGCCCACTAGAAAAACAAATTTGGGCTGGCGCAGTCGACACCGTTGGCAGCAAAGTGCTAGCGAAAGTATTGGCGCAAATGGATTACAACAGCGCCGTCGCGGCGTGTGGTCTTGCTGGCGGTTTTGACCTGCCAACCACAGTAATGCCGTTCATCCTACGTAATGTGCGTCTGCAAGGTGTGGATTCCGTGATGTGTCCAACCGAAAAACGCATCGCAGCGTGGGAAAAACTGGTTGAGCTACTACCAGACAGCTACTTCGAGCAAGCGTGTACTGAAGTAGCGCTCGCTGAAGCGCCCAAATACGCCGAAGATATTACCAACGGCCAGGTAACCGGTCGCATTGTTATCAAGCTATAGTCATCAAGCTGTAGCTATAAAGCTATAGTTATCAAGCTACAAGTCAGCACTTCACGTAAATAGAGCCAGCGTTGCTGGCTCTTTTATTATTAGTTCAATCCCATGTCTTCGATTCGCTTTGCAATCAGCCTGCTGCACTCTTCACGCACAACGGAGCGCAGCCATTCTTGAGCAGGAGAATGCTCACAGCGCGCATGCCAAATCATCGAATAATCAAAAGGCGTAAATTGGAATGGTAACGGTTTTACGACTAGGTCATAGCGCTCAGCAACCAGATACGCCAAATCTGCCGGAACGGTAATGATGATAGGCAGAGTATCCACAATCGCCAGCGCAGCTTCTAAATGGTACGCACGCAGCACCATTTTGCGTTGCGGCTTGTCGATTAAAGCTTGCTCAATCAACGCTTTCACTCCGTCACTGATGGCAATCATCGCGTGAGGGTGGCTCAAATAGTCGTCCAAACTCATCTCTTGATTCGCCAAAGGATGCTGTTTGGACAGTAAACACAACACGCCAACGCGACCAAGAATCTCGCTACGCAGCGGCTCTACGGGGCCAGTTGGGCGACAAATGGCGAGATCGGCCCCTTCATAAGTCAACTGATCGGATAAACGGTCATGCTGCAAAGGCAAAAAGTTAAACGACACATTCGGCGCTTCTTGATAAATGCGCGGTAAAGCAAACGGCAGGATAGTTTGCATAGCGTAGTCCGTGGTCGCGATGGTGAACGTCTGATCGCACTGCTGAGGATCGAACTCGACGGGCGACAACAATTGGCGCAGCGATTCCAACGGTTCACCTAAAGAGCGATCAATTTCTAGCGCTTTTTGGGTTGGGATCAAGTGCTGACCTTGGCGCGTAAACAGCGGATCACCAAGCAGATCGCGTAATCGCCCTAACACACGACTCATCGCCGATTGGCTTAAATTAAGGCGAGTTGCCGCCTTACTGACGCTGCTTTCTTCAATCAGTACACGCAACGCGACTAATAAATTCAGATCTCGGCGATAGATGTCTTCTAGTTCCACGATTTGCCACTTACAATGCGAGGGTTTTATCAAATTGTACTCTTCAGGCAAAAAAAATCCCGCCTTTCAGCGGGGAAGCCCAAGAAAAATGGGGATAGTGTCGGAATGAAGTGTTGGTAAAAATAGGTGAGCGGTATTGTTCATGTTTGATTGAGGCAAGAGGCGCTAATTCTCTTGCTCTGATGCACCTGACCATTTGTGCATCTCAATCCAAATCCCAATAATGGTTGCACTCATGCCTGCTAAAGGCATCAATGAGGTTTCAGCTGGCGTTCTAAGTACCAATGCACAGAACGAGATAAAACACAGCACTGAGTAAATCGTGAGTCTGTCTAACGCTGTTAACATCGCCTCTCCTTGCCAGTTGTTACCAAATTGTTAATTTAAGGTAAAACAAAAAAATCCGTTTGCCAAGTGGTTATTGAATATTTTTTCAACGAACGTAAAATTCACCGCTAAGTTAGTTACGAGAATCACACTATGAGCTTTAATCCTGAACTGGCAACAAAGACGTTAGAGGCGGAAGGACTGCGCTGCCCAGAGCCAGTGATGATGGTCAGGAAGACAATTCGCAACATGCAAGATGGTGAGGTTTTGCTAGTAAAAGCGGACGACCCATCGACAACTCGAGATATTCCGAGTTTCTGCCGCTTTATGGATCACCAGTTGATTGCAGCGCAAACAGAACAACTGCCTTATCAGTACCTGATTAAGAAAGGTTTGGAATAATCTCAGTGAGATCAAAAACGGCAGCCCAGTGGGCTGCCGTTTGTTTATTCGTCATATTCTAGTGTGCGAACTTCAGATTGGAGTTTGTTAAGTTGTTTCTGCATCGCACGTATTTCTTCATGCATTGGAATAATGTGCGCCACCCGAATCCACGCTTCAACCGTCAAGCCAGTAAGAATGAACGTCCCTGCCACAATCGGCAACCACATATCAGTCAGTACCATCGCTAACAAGCACAGCGCCAAACCAAAGGTGAATAAATAACTCTGACTCTTTGGGGTCATCCCCATGTAACGTGTAAGCATAAACTTGCCCTCTCGCTATCATTCACACCATTAAACTACCATGACAAGTATGACACTAATATGTCATCCGTCACGCTACGGAGCGATTTTAAGTCAGAGTTTGAGCTGCGCCACTAATTCGCTAGTTATTGATAATTCGCACCATTTTAACGATTGTTCGCAGATAACGTTTTTCCTTTTCAGGCTACGTTATCCGCTTCAAGCCATTAAAAGAAGGCCGCACCAATAGCCAACAACACGAACAAAATAGCGGTTACTTTACGGATCAAACCCAATGGCATCTTGTCTGCTGAAAGCTTGCCAATCAACACCACTGGTACGTTGGCCAACAGCATACCAATGGTCGTGCCAAGTATGACCCAACTCAGCGCATCCGCGTATTGCGCGCCTAGAATGGAAGTCGCAATCTGAGTTTTATCACCGATTTCGGCGACAAAGAAGGCAATAAAGCTGGCAATGAATGGTCCACGATTCGAGATTTCTTCGTCGTCATCCAGTTTGTCTGGGATCAGAACCCAAGCGGCCATGGCAATAAAACTGACCACCAGCACCCATTTTAAAACATCAGGAGATAGATAGTCGGCCACTACCACACCTAACCATGCAGCTAAAGCGTGGTTGGCAATGGTCGCCAAAAAGATGGCTGCAATAATTGGAATGGGTTTGCGGTAACGACTGGCAAGTAATAGGGATAGCAATTGGGTCTTATCGCCAATTTCTGCTAACGCCACAGTAGTAATTGAAATAGCTAAAACGCTCACGACATGCTCATTGGGGCGGGATAATTATTTTAACCATAGACAAACCTCACGCCCCACCCCGGTTCGTGATGATTTGTCTAAGGTCTTGCTAAACTTGAAAGGCTTCAAGTCTCGAACGCCATGGTGATTTTGCACCAATTATGTTGACGAACGAACCGGATGAAACAGAGACTTCATCAGGTAAGCTACTCCCCAAAGACAGGCGCAATTCTAGCCACCTTTGTTGCGCATCACAAGAGTCAAAGCAGGTGAAAACTCCCTTTTAGGAAAAATACAGCAGATAACGCGGTAAAAATTCATTAAAGGAGAAAATTGCCCACGAATTAATCAAGATTAGCTCTACTCCCATGCTCAATATCTGGTTATACTTGATTGTTATTTTATTCAACCGTAATTACTCTTTATCGCCCTTGTTTGAGTTGAAAAACTCGGCATACGAGACGAATTAATGAGTAACTAGAGAATCGCGCGAACCTGACTTATGCAAAAATACGATATCAAAACCTTCCAGGGAATGATCCTCGCGCTGCAGGATTATTGGGCTCAAAATGGTTGTACCATTGTTCAACCGCTAGATATGGAAGTGGGTGCGGGTACCTCTCACCCAATGACCTGTCTACGAGCGCTTGGCCCAGAGCCAATGTCGACAGCTTACGTACAACCTTCACGTCGTCCTACTGATGGCCGTTACGGTGAAAACCCTAACCGTCTTCAGCACTACTACCAATTCCAAGTAGCGCTAAAACCATCGCCTGACAATATTCAAGAGTTGTACCTTGGCTCCCTTGAAGTTCTTGGTATTGACCCACTTGTACACGACATCCGTTTCGTAGAAGACAACTGGGAAAACCCAACACTAGGCGCATGGGGTCTAGGCTGGGAAGTTTGGCTAAACGGCATGGAAGTAACTCAGTTTACTTACTTCCAACAAGTTGGCGGCCTTGAGTGTAAACCGGTAACGGGTGAGATCACTTACGGTATCGAACGTCTAGCAATGTACATCCAAGAAGTAGACTCTGTTTACGACCTAACTTGGAACATCGCGCCAGACGGCAGCAAGGTAACTTACGGTGACATTTTCCACCAAAACGAAGTTGAGCAATCAACTTACAACTTCGAACACGCAGACGTTGATTTCCTATTCAGCTTCTTCGACCAGTGTGAAAAAGAATCGAAAGAACTACTCGAGCTAGAAAAACCGCTACCTCTGCCTGCTTACGAGCGCATCTTGAAAGCGGCACACGCGTTCAACTTGTTAGACGCACGCAAAGCAATCTCTGTTACAGAGCGTCAACGTTACATCCTGCGCATCCGCAATCTGACTAAAGCAGTAGCAGAAGCATACTACGCATCGCGTGAAGCTCTTGGCTTCCCAATGTGTAAGAAAGAACAAGCGTAAGGGGTAGAGTAACATGGCAAAAGAATTTCTAATCGAGCTAGGTACAGAAGAGCTACCACCAACGCAACTTCGTACTCTAGCTGAAGCATTCGCAGCAAACTTCGAAGCAGAACTAAAAGGCGCTGAGCTTGCTCACGAAGGCGTAAAATGGTTCGCGGCACCTCGTCGTCTTGCACTAAAAGTCGCAGCATTGGCAGAAAGCCAATCAGACAAAGTAGTTGAAAAACGTGGTCCTGCGGTTTCTGCAGCATTTGACGCGGAAGGCAACCCGACCAAAGCAGCTCAAGGCTGGGCACGCGGTTGTGGCATCACTGTTGACCAAGCTGATCGCATGGTAACCGACAAAGGCGAATGGCTACTGTTCAAACAAGAAGTGAAAGGTCAGCCAACGTCTGAGATCGTAGTTGAACTTGCAGCAAAAGCACTAGCAAACCTACCTATCGCAAAACCAATGCGCTGGGGTAACAAAACGACTCAATTTATCCGTCCAGTTAAGACGCTAACCATGCTAATGGGCAGCGACCTAATCGAAGGCGAGATCCTTGGTGTCGCTTCAGGCCGCACTATCCGTGGTCACCGCTTCATGGGTGAAAAAGAGTTCACTATCGATTCAGCTGAGCAATACCCTGCGATCCTAGAAGAGCGCGGTAAAGTAATGGCAGATTACGAAGCGCGTAAAGCAATCATCCTAGCTGACGCACAAAAAGCGGCAGCAGCGGTTGGCGGTATCGCTGATCTAGAAGATGACCTAGTAGAAGAAGTCACGTCTCTGGTTGAATGGCCAGTAGTTCTAACAGCGAAGTTTGAAGAAGAGTTCCTAAAAGTGCCTTCTGAAGCGTTGGTTTACACTATGAAAGGTGACCAAAAATACTTCCCTGTTTACGATGACAACAAGAAGCTACTACCTAACTTCATCTTCGTATCGAACATCGAATCAAAAGAGCCTCGTTACGTAATTGAAGGTAACGAGAAAGTAGTTCGTCCTCGTCTTGCTGACGCAGAGTTCTTCTTCAACACAGACCGTAAGCGTCCGCTTATCGACCGTCTGCCTGAACTAGAACAAGCGATCTTCCAACAGCAACTGGGTACGATCAAAGACAAAACAGACCGCATCACAGAACTTGCTGGCTACATTGCTGAGCAAATCGGTGCTGATGTTGAGAAATCAAAGCGTGCTGGTCTACTAGCAAAATGTGACCTAATGACCTCAATGGTATTCGAATTCACGGATACTCAAGGTGTGATGGGTATGCACTACGCGCGCCACGACGGTGAAGCAGAAGAAGTTGCAGTAGCACTGAATGAGCAATACATGCCTCGTTTCGCAGGTGATGAACTGCCATCTAACGGCGTTTCAACCGCAGTTGCAATGGCAGACAAGCTAGACACTATCGTCGGTATCTTCGGTATTGGTCAAGCGCCTAAAGGCAGCGACCCATTCGCACTACGTCGCGCATCTCTAGGTGTACTACGTATCATCGTTGAATACGGCTACAACCTAGATCTTGTTGACCTAGTAGCAAAAGCGAAGTCACTGTTCGGCGACCGCCTAACCAACGACAACGTTGAACAAGATGTTATCGAGTTCATGCTTGGTCGTTTCCGTGCTTGGTACCAAGACGAAGGCTTCAGCGTAGACATCATTCAAGCGGTACTAGCGCGTCGCCCGACGAAACCAGCAGACTTCGACCAACGTGTTAAAGCGGTTTCTCACTTCCGTGAACTGGAAGCGGCAGAGTCTCTAGCAGCAGCGAACAAACGTGTAGGTAATATCCTAGCGAAGTTCGACGGCGAACTAGCAGAAGAAATTGACCTAGCACTTCTACAAGAAGACGCAGAGAAAGCGCTAGCAGAAAGCGTTGAAGTCATGACTGAAGCACTAGAGCCTGCATTTGCAACCGGTAACTACCAAGAAGCCCTAAGCAAACTAGCTGACCTACGTGAGCCAGTGGATGCGTTCTTCGATAACGTAATGGTAATGGCAGACGACGAAGCACTTAAGAAGAACCGTCTGACACTACTGAACAACCTGCGTAACCTGTTCCTACAGATCGCAGACATTTCTTTGCTTCAAAAGTAATTCATTACTCTTCGAAGTGATTAAGAAATAAGTAAAAGGGAAGCGTCAGCTTCCCTTTTTTGTTGCCTTCAAACGGAGATAACCGGTTCTTATTATTAATTTTGTGAACAAGGCAAAAATTTGTAGGGTGAGACGCGTTGAACTTGTTGGTGCAGAGCTCGGATTGTAGAGGCACAGTTTTGCTATAACTGGGTTGTTTATTCGGGGGAAGGACACAATGAAAAAAACAATTCTCGCACTCTCTATCGGCCTACTGAGCGCCTGCAGCCAAATTCCAGAAAATGCCATCGTATTAAGCGTTGGAGACGATACTGCCGTCTTCGAACCAAACTCAGACGGTTTACTCGTCGCAGAGCAAAAACTAGAAAAAGGCAACTACACCTTTACCATTGCCGACAGCAAACAAACCTGTGGCAACAGCTTTGCGCTAGCGGAAGAAAGCCGCATCAAATTCAATACACCATTAAAAATGGATAACTGCGCAACCGACACATCTATGCCGCTGCGCATTTTCAAAGCCAATACCTACCTCTTCACGCTCAATCCAGACACCAATGAGCTAACCGTTAAAATCAAACCAAAACAAAGTCAGGACATCACCTATTCTTGCCCTGTTGCAACCGACACAGCTAAAACCATCAACGTAGCCCAAACCTTTACTGATGGCACTGTTGTTCGTGACGCCTTAACCGGGCAAGAAGCCACCGTCGCCAATGGCAGCGTAACCATGCAACCAGGCCCGATTAGCCAAGGTCTATTACTGTTAGAAGAGGTTGATCAGCAAGCCGAAAAACCTTTCAGCTGGGACAACGCGACGGTGTATTTTGTCATGACCGACCGCTTCTACAATGGTAACCCAGACAATGACAACAGCTACGGTCGCAGCAAAGACGGCAAATACGAGATTGGTACTTTCCACGGTGGTGACTTAGCGGGTCTGACGAAAAAACTCGATTACATCGAATCCCTCGGTGTGAATGCCATCTGGATAACTTCACCACTGGAACAAATCCATGGTTGGGTTGGCGGCGGCGATAAGGGCGACTTTAAACACTACGGCTATCACGGCTACTACCACCAAGATTGGACCAAGCTTGATGCCAACATGGGTACCGAAGATGAGCTGAGAACCTTCGTCGATACCGCCCACAAGAAAGGCATCCGCGTGATTTGGGATGTGGTCATGAACCACACCGGCTACGCCACATTAGCTGACATGCAAGAATTTGGATTTGGTCAACTTTACCTTGATGACCAAGAATCCAAACAAGTACTTGGTGAAAAATGGACCGACTGGCAACCAAAATCGGGACAAAGCTGGCACAGCTTCAACGACTACATCAAATACGGTGATAGTGAAGCGTGGGAAAAATGGTGGGGCAAAGATTGGATTCGCACCGACATTGGCGATTACGATGTGCCGGGATACAACGACATCACCATGTCTTTGAACTACCTACCGGATCTCAAAACCGAATCGACGCAGAAAACCGGACTACCAAACTTCTTCCGCAATAAAAACACCAATGCGCAAGATGAGTTGAAAACCCCACGAGAACATCTGATCACATGGCTATCGGATTGGGTACGTGATTACGGCATTGATGGCTTCCGCGTCGATACCGCCAAACACGTTGAGATGGAAGCGTGGGCAGAGCTCAAAGCAAGTACCACTCAAGCCCTCGCCGAATGGAAACAAAACCACCCCGACAAAGCACTCGACGATCTGCCATTTTGGATGACCGGTGAAGTGTGGGCACACAGCGTGGTGAAGAGCCCGTATTTCGATAACGGCTTCGATTCGATCATCAACTTCGAGTTCCAATCTGACGTGGCACCAAAAGCGCTAAAGTGTTTCGCTCAACTTGATAATGATTACCGCCGCTATGCAGAGCGTATTAACTCCGATCCTGAATTCAACGTGTTGAGTTACCTGTCTTCGCACGATACTCAACTGTTTTGGTCGGCACGCAGCCGCAGCTTTGATGACCAAGCTCGCGCCGCCAATGCGTTAATGCTGGCACCGGGTGCAGTACAAATCTACTACGGCGATGAGATTGCCCGTGACTTTGGCGTGACTGGATCCGATCCGACCCAAGGTACACGTTCCGACATGCCATGGGACAAGATTCATGGCGAGCGTGAAGACTTACTACAACATTGGCAGAAATTGGGCGAATTCCGTCAACGCCACCCAGCGGTTGCTCAAGGTAAGCACATCACTCGTAATCAAGAAGGCTACTACGCATTCGAACGCCAATACCAAGACGACAAAGTACTGATTGTTTACACTGGCGAATAACCGACTCACTCCACCAGCAAGGGAAGCATTTCGCTTCCCTTTTTTAATTCCAAATCCTCTCCACCTGGTCTGATGACAAACTTTTTTCTTCTTCGAGTAAATTCACACTTTGCGTCGTAATAACATTAGGGTAAGGTCAAGTATTACTCTATAAGCTGATGTTTCGTCAGCAATCAAGACACATAAAGCAATCACAATGAATTAGGTATATGTAAGCATGCAGTTCTCAAAGTTTGGTGAAAAATTTAATCAGTATTCAGGTATTACGCAGTTAATGGACGATTTGAATGATGGCCTACGCACGCCAGGTGCCATCATGCTCGGTGGGGGTAACCCGGCCGCCATTCCTGCCATGCTCGATTACTTTCACCAAGCCAGTAAAGAAATGCTCGCCAGTGGCGAACTCGTCGCCGCGCTCACTAATTATGATGGCCCTCAGGGTAAAGACGTGTTCGTCAAAGCGCTCGCTCAGCTGTTTCGTGAAACATACGGCTGGGACATCAGTGAGAAGAATATTAGCCTGACGAATGGCAGCCAAAGCGGGTTCTTCTACCTATTTAATTTGTTTGCTGGTCAGCAGCCAGATGGTTCGCACAAAAAAGTCCTGTTGCCTATCGCACCGGAATACATTGGCTACGGTGATGCAGGTATCGATGAAGACATTTTTGTTTCGTACCATCCAGAAATAGAGCTACTCGACAACGGCCTATTCAAATATCACGTTGATTTTGAAAAGCTCACCGTCGATGACTCCGTCGCAGCAATTTGTGCATCTCGCCCAACCAACCCAACAGGTAACGTACTGACTGACGAAGAAGTGCGTAAACTGGACAAATTGGCGCGCGAGAACAACATCCCACTGATCATCGACAATGCGTACGGCTTGCCGTTCCCGAACATCATTTTTGAAGATGTCGAACCGTTCTGGAATGAAAACACCATCCTGTGCATGAGCTTATCTAAACTTGGCTTGCCGGGTGTGCGATGTGGGATTGTGATTGCGAGTGAAGAAATCACCCAAGCACTCACCAATATGAATGGCATCATCAGCTTAGCGCCAGGCAGTGTTGGCCCAGCATTGGCAAACCACATCATCGCTAAAGGCGATCTACTCAAACTGAGTTCAGAGGTGATTAAGCCGTTCTACAAGCAGAAATCACAACGCGCGGTAGAACTGCTACAACAGGCGATTACAGACAAGCGATTCCGTATCCACAAACCTGAAGGGGCGATCTTCTTGTGGTTATGGTTTGATGAGCTGCCAATTACGACAATGGAGTTGTACCAACGCTTGAAAGCGCGTGGCGTGTTGATTGTTCCGGGTGAGTACTTCTTTATTGGTCAGAAAGACGAGTGGGACCATGCTCATCAGTGCTTGCGCATGAACTACGTTCAAGACGATGAGATGATGCAGAAAGGTATCGCGATTATCGCGGAAGAAGTCGAAAAGGCTTACCAACAAGGTCAGTAAAGCAAACTCCCGCATCAAAGACACAAATTAAAAAGAGCGCCAACTGGCGCTCTTTCTCACTCTATAGGGCAAATAACTTGCTGATTAGTTGCTTTCTAGCAGGTTGTTGCCACCGATAGCAATTTTACGTGGTTGCATTGCTTCTGGAATTTCACGAACCAAGTCAATGTGTAATAGGCCGTTTTCCATTGAAGCGCCAGTCACTTTTACATAGTCCGCTAGTTGGAACTTACGTTCAAAATCGCGCTCTGCAATGCCTTGGTACACGTAGTTTTTGCCTTCTTCTGCTTTACGCTCGCCCTTCACGATCAACATGTTTTCATTTTGAGTTAGATCGAGTTGGTCTTCAGAGAAACCAGCAACTGCCATAGTAATACGGTAGTTGTGCTCATCTTTTTGCTCGATGTTGTACGGAGGGTAACCGCCAGAAGTATTTTTCGCTGTATTCGCTTCCATCAGGTTTAGCAGACGATCAAAGCCAATTGCATTACGGTATAGTGGTGAGAAATCTACGTTACGCATAAATCTATCCTCTTTAATTAAGCAATAGTCTTAGTTCGGATGAACTTCATCCTACAGGCGTGTTTATGCAAAAACCGACGCCGAACTAAGAGATTCTTATCATTCCACTGGCCTTGGTTTGGCTCGGAGACATGATATTGAATCTAAAGGTTTAAGTTGTGTGCTAAAACACCATATCCTCTTTTGAGCGATCTCGTTTTAGCGATTCCAGAGGGCTGGTCTTCTAGTCTCTAGCAAGCCAGTCATCCTCTTCACAACTAGATATAAGGTCATCAAAAATCGCTTTCAAGGGACAAAATGAAAAAAATTTCAACGCGCCTATCAAAGACCTCAAATTAAGCTCGCTTTTCCTACGCGACAACAATACAAAGCCCACCTCTTACGGCGGGCTTATAAGCCGCAATTTTTATTTGCGAGATGGTTTACGCGCTTTCACCATTCCTTGCTCGGCCGCTTTCTCTTGCTTCAACTTACGTTTTTCTTTCAAGCTTAACTGGGGTTGCTTCTTGTCTTTTTTACTCATGACTTCACCTCTATTTTACTGACATAACATACAGCTACACACCAGATGCGGTGTTGGCGGCTGTGATTGATGAATGATTTCGGTAATCACAAAGCAGCGGCGCTGGTTGAATATCTCGAGTTCTAAGACCTCATCTTGAGAACGCCCCAACAATCGGGAACCTAAGTACGAGTCAACAGCTAGCATCCCCGCAAGAGGTTGGCTCTTACGTGAATCAACTAACGTCATGCGATATTGATAGGAGCGGTCAAGATCCACTAAGCGAACGGTGTCGCCAATCGCAATTCGGGCTAAGTTGCGACACTGGGTTTGCTGTTCGTAGGCTTCAAACAGCGACAGTAATCTTAGTGGTGATTGATAGGTTAAAAAGCGACTGGTTAACCACCAAGTTCGCAGCGCTAAGCAGTACGCAGTGAACCAGCGTTCAAACATGATATTTTCCTTCTTAATGCCTTGTCTTACAGATAATTGCAGTGCATTGAACCGGAAGTGCGTCACCTCCGGCTTAGTTCAGGAAAATCGTCACCATGTTTTCTAACCTCGTATGATTGGAAAGCTCTACAGCACTATAGCGAGCAGGAAAAAGAAAGCAAAAGCACTCAAGCGAACAAAATGGCAAGAAAAACAGAAAAGGGAAACAAAATTGCGCCGCTACTCAAGCCTCTGGCAGTTAGTAGCAGAAAAGCCAAAGTCTTGGCATAAAGTGGTGATTTTCATACCACCAAGAAACAAAAAAGCAGCGATGGCTCGCTGCTTTTTTCTATC
This sequence comes from Vibrio sp. zbq_1, assembly GCF_043102935.1. NCBI lineage: Bacteria > Pseudomonadati > Pseudomonadota > Gammaproteobacteria > Vibrionales > Vibrionaceae > Vibrio > Vibrio sp. zbq_1. The sequence continues at coordinate 62,480 of NZ_JBICJH010000006.1, read as the reverse complement.
CAAAAACGCTTGTCGCTACACGTCTAGGTTTGCAACCTTCAGTGCGTTCTCTTCAATGAAGTGACGACGAGGTTCAACTTGGTCACCCATTAGCGTTGTGAACAATTGGTCTGCGCCTACCGCATCTTCAATCGTTACTTGCATCATGCGACGCGTCTCTGGGTCCATTGTGGTTTCCCAAAGCTGATCTGGGTTCATCTCACCTAGACCTTTGTAGCGCTGACGGCTTAGACCACGCATCGATTCTTTAACCAACCACTCAAGTGCTTCAGCAAAGCTTGATACTGGCAGAGTACGTTCACCACGTTTGATGTACGCGCCCTCTTCTAGAAGACCGTCTAGGACTTCAGAAAGGTCCGCCAGCTTGCCGTATTCTTTTGAGTTTAGGAAATCAACACTTAGCGCATGCTCGTGAGTCACACCGTGTGTACGAACGATGATCTTCGGCAGGCTCAAACCAAGCTCTGCGTGCAGCTCCACTTCGTAGCTATATTGGCTTGCACCCACTTCTTTCGCGTTTAGTTGCTCAACAAGTTGTTTTGTCCAAGCTTCTACTGCTGCTGCATCATGACACTGCTCAGCCGTTAGACGAGATGTGTAGATAAGCTCATGCACTAAGGCGCGAGGGTAACGACGGCTCATACGATCAGCAAGCTTGATACCTGCATTGTATTGTTGAACCAGTTTTTCTAGCGCTTCGCCAGCTAGAGCTGGAGCTTCTGCGTTTACGTGCAGTGATGCGTTGTCCAATGCCAATGATACTTGGTATTGGTTCATCGCTTCTTCATCTTTGATGTACTGCTCTTGTTTGCCCTTCTTCACTTTGTATAGTGGTGGCTGAGCGATGTACACGTAACCACGCTCGATAAGCTCTGGCATTTGACGGTAGAAGAAAGTCAACAGTAGCGTACGGATGTGCGAACCATCGACGTCAGCATCGGTCATGATGATGATGTTGTGGTAACGCAGTTTATCCGGGTTGTACTCGTCACGACCGATACCACAGCCAAGTGCTGTAATAAGCGTTGCAACTTCTTGTGAAGACAACATCTTGTCGAAACGTGCTTTTTCTACGTTTAGGATCTTACCTTTCAGCGGTAAGATTGCCTGATTCTTACGGTTACGACCCTGCTTAGCTGAACCACCCGCAGAGTCACCCTCCACAATGTATAGTTCAGAGAGTGCCGGATCTTTTTCCTGACAGTCTGCAAGTTTGCCTGGTAGGCCTGCTAGGTCTAGCGCGCCTTTACGACGAGTCATTTCACGCGCTTTACGTGCGGCTTCACGTGCACGTGCTGCATCGATAATTTTCGAACAAACCATCTTCGCTTCGCTTGGGTTTTCGACCAAGAACTCAGATAGCTTCTCACCCATCGCCGATTCAACCGCTGATTTCACTTCAGAAGAAACCAGTTTGTCTTTGGTTTGGCTCGAGAATTTTGGATCAGGCACTTTTACTGAAACAACGGCAGTCAAACCTTCACGCGCATCGTCGCCTGACGTTGCCGTTTTCGCTTTCTTCGAGAAGCCTTCTTTATCCATAAAGCTGTTTAGCGTACGTGTTAGTGCCGCACGGAAACCAGCAAGGTGAGTACCACCATCGCGCTGTGGAATGTTGTTGGTGAAACAGAAGATGTTCTCTTGGAAACCATCGTTCCACTGCATTGCCACTTCTACCGAAATGCCGTCTTCACGTTCTAAGTCGAAGTGGAAGATTTTCTCGATGATTGGTGTTTTGTTAGTGTTTAAGTGCTGAACGAATGCTTGAATACCACCTTCATACATGAAGTGGTCTTGCTTGTCCGCTTCGCGCTCATCAATAAGCTTGATAGAAACGCCTGAGTTCAAGAACGATAGCTCACGCAGACGTTTTGCTAGGATGTCGTAATGGAATTCAGTGTTAGAGAAAGTTTCTGCACTTGGCCAGAAACGAATTTGTGTACCGGTTTTATCCGTATCACCCACAACCGCTAGAGGCGCTTCAGGCTCACCATGACGGTAAGTTTGCGTGTGGATATGACCGCCACGATGGATGGTTAGTACCACTTTTTCTGACAGTGCGTTTACTACCGAAACACCCACGCCGTGAAGACCGCCTGATACTTTGTACGAGTTATCATCGAACTTACCACCAGCGTGCAGTACAGTCATGATAACTTCTGCTGCTGATACTTTTTCTTCTGGGTGCATTTCTGTTGGAATGCCACGACCATCATCGCTAACGGAAACCGAGTTGTCCTCATGAATTGTCACAACGATGTCTTTACAGTGACCTGCCAACGCTTCATCAATTGAGTTATCCACCACCTCGAAAACCATGTGGTGAAGGCCGGTGCCGTCGTCCGTGTCCCCGATGTACATACCTGGACGCTTACGTACCGCATCCAGACCCTTCAGTACCTTAATACTCGATGAATCGTAATTTTCAGACATGAGTTTCTCTCTTCTAGTTTGACTCTATCCTGCCATGTTCCACATGAAACAATTTGCCATTATCGTCGAGCATGTCGGCGATTTGGTTTTCAGTGATAGAGCTTACAAATACTTGTGCGCCTGTCTCTTTCAAGCAATCTGCAAGACGCTTGCGACGTTGGCTATCTAATTCCGACGCAAAGTCGTCAATTAGGTAAATGCATTGTTTACCGGTCATCGCTGTAAGATGTTGCCCTTGCGCCACACGCAATGCACACACCATCAGCTTTAACTGACCGCGTGACAGAACATCCTCAACGGGTGTTCCATTCACTTTAATGCGCAAATCAGCTTTATTCGGGCCACTAAAGGTGTACCCCAAAGACTGATCACGCTCGAAATTCTTTTCTAGTATTTCTTGGTATGGGGTGTCTTTATCCCAACCACGATAATACTTCAATTGGATCTCAAATTCTGGCAAAAATGTCTGACAGATCGTTTCTGCGACGGTTTTCATCTGTTCAATGTACAGTGACCGCCACTGACTGATGTTTTCCGCCAAACGCGCCATCTCTTGATCCCAATAACTGAGCTCACGATAGCTACTCGCGGTCTTCAACAACGCGTTTCTCTGTTTGTTGAGACGCTTAAAACGACCCCATGCATCATAAAATGCTGGCTCGGTATGAAACACGCCCCAATCGATGAATGCACGGCGATGTTTTGGACCATCCGTCAGTAAATCAAACCCTTCTGGATGTATCAACTGCAGCGGTAACACTTGCGCCAATTGCGCCAATTTTTGCCCAGATTGACCGCCTATTTTAACCTCTGTCGAGCCATCGCGCTGCTTATTAATACCGATAGGTAGCTCAAATTGATCCGAGTTCAAAAAACGACCATGAACAAACAGTTCATCACACTCATTTTGAATCACACGACCAGTGAGAGAGCTTTTGAATGAGCGACCATGCCCGAGTAAATAAATCGCTTCTAGGACACTGGTTTTGCCGCTACCGTTCGGTCCAATAAGAAAGTTAAAGCCTGCTGATAACTGAATATCACAGGCTTTAATGTTGCGAAACTGCTGAATGATGAGACGAGAAAGAGGCATTCAGTTGGCTTATAGACGAATTGGCATCACCACGTACATGGCACTGTCATCGTCGGCATTTTCAATCAATGCACTGGCATTGGCATCCGACATCGACACTTGTACCTTCTCGCAACGTAGCGTGTTCAGCACATCCAACACGTAGCTAACGTTGAAGCCGATTTCGATTGGGTCACCTTCAAAGGTCACATCCAGCATCTCTTCGGCTTCTTCCTGCTCTGGGTTGTTTGCCGTAATGCGCATTTCGCTGCCCGCTAAGTTAACACGCACACCACGGAACTTTTCGTTAGAAAGAATCGCAGCACGCGAGAACGCTTGGCGCAACTCATCACAACTTGCGATCAGTGTTTTGTTGGTATGTTGCGGTAATACGCGGCGATAGTCAGGGAAACGGCCATCAACCAGTTTAGACGTGAAGATAAAGTTGTTCACTTCTGCACGCACGTTTGAGCTGCCAATTTGCAAAACGACAGGTTGCTCTGGCGCATCCATCAGCTTAACCAATTCCTGCACACCTTTGCGTGGCACGATGATTTGCTTTTGGGCGAAGTCAGCACCTAGTTGAGTTTGCGATACTGCCATACGGTGACCGTCGGTCGCCACACTACGCAGTGTCGTGCCATCGATTTCAAACAACATACCGTTGAGGTAGTAACGTACGTCTTGGTTTGCCATCGAGAACTGAGTTTTGTCGATAAGCGTACGCAGATCCGCTTGGCTCAGTGATACTTCAACTTCACTTTGCCAATCTTCAATGTTCGGGAAGTCATTCGCTGGTAGCGTTGCCAGTGAGAAACGGCTGCGACCAGAACGAACTTGCACGCGATCGCCTTCTAACACGAAAGTGATGATCGCATCGTCTGGCAAGCCACGGCAAATATCGAGAAACTTACGCGAAGGAACGGTAATGCTACCCGCTTCGAAATCCCCTTCTAGAGTCACTTTGCTCACCAATTCCACTTCTAGGTCAGTCGCGGTCATTGATAGCACGTTCTCTTCTACTTTAATCAGTAGGTTGCCCAAAATAGGCAGGGTTGGTCGGCCACCCAAAGCGCCCGAAACCTGTTGTAGCGGTTTGATTAAATGACTACGTTCAATAGTAAATTTCATGCTTGGCTCTTTACGCTGTCAGCTCAAAAATTGATTTGCTTAGAATACCGTTATTCTAACCGATTAAGAAGACAGGGTGCGAATCAAGTTCGAGTAATCTTCCTTAATATCGTGGCTCTCTTCACGCAGCTGCTCAATCTTGCGACATGCATGCAAAACGGTCGTATGGTCTCGGCCACCAAACGCATCACCGATTTCTGGCAAGCTGTGGTTAGTTAGCTCTTTAGCCAGTGCCATCGCCAATTGACGAGGACGAGCAACGGAGCGAGAACGACGTTTAGACAGCAGATCCGCCACTTTGATTTTGTAGTACTCAGCAACCGTCTTTTGAATGTTGTCAATGGTCACCAACTTCTCTTGCAGCGCCAGCAGATCGCGCAACGCTTCGCGAACGAAATCGATGGTGATTGGGCGACCAGTAAAGTTCGCGTTGGCAATGACTCGGTTCAACGCACCTTCCAACTCACGAACGTTGGAACGCAGACGTTTTGCAATAAAGAACGCAACTTCGTCAGCCAAATGAATTTGATGGTCTTCAGCTTTCTTCATCAAGATCGCCACACGCGTCTCTAGCTCAGGCGGCTCGATCGCAACCGTTAGACCCCAACCAAATCGCGATTTCAGACGATCCTCTACCCCGCTGATCTCTTTTGGATAACGGTCAGAAGTTAGGATGATCTGTTGGTTACCTTCCAACAATGCGTTGAAGGTATGGAAGAATTCTTCTTGTGAGCGCTCTTTGTTGGCAAAGAATTGGATGTCATCGATAAGGAGAGCATCCACACTGCGGTAGTAGCGTTTGAACTCTTCAATCGCATTGTTTTGCAGTGCTTTTACCATGTCTTGCACGAAACGCTCAGAGTGCATGTACACCACTTTCGCGTTCGGGTTGTTATCCACAATCGCGTTACCCACAGCGTGAAGCAAGTGAGTTTTACCTAGACCAGTACCACCGTAAAGGAACAGTGGGTTGTAGGCAGCTCCTGGGTTATCCGATACCTGACGCGCCGCAGCCAAACCCAGTTGGTTCGATTTACCTTCTACGAAGTTGTCGAACTTATGTTTTGGGTTCATGTTTGAGCGGTGATTGATCGCTGCAATCGCTTGAGGGTCGTCATCCCATGTTTTGTGCACAGGTTTACGTGCTTGCAACTGCGCAGGCGCTGAAGATTCCGCAGCCACATCCGCCGGCGTACGTGTCGGTGCTGGCTTAGGCGCAGAAACTGGGCGACTGCCCACTTCAAAGCGTAAATTCGGGATGTCGTTACCACAGTATTCCTGCAGTAAACGAGTAATGCTGTTCAGATACTTATCACGCACCCAATCCAACACAAAGCGGTTTGGCGCGAATAGAGTGAGAGTATTGTCATTGAGCTCCGCTTGTAACGGACGAACCCACATACTGAATTCTGTAGCTGGTAGCTCTTCTTGAAGCTGCTGCAAACATTGCAGCCAAAGCGAAGATGACACGGTGCCCCCACTGAGTAATTGAATTATCGGAAAAGACTGGCAATTTTACCTGTTGATAACCAAGATCGCCAGCAATTGATCGACGATCAAGTGAATAAGATCTAAGTTATTCACAATTATTTCGCCAAACTTGGTGAGATCAACACACCTTGCCCCAAATTTGCCCACACATTGATCCACATTTGGGCAAATTTAGCGAGATCGACAGATTGGTGATAACTCTGTGTATTATTTTCTTTCCAGCGCCTCTTTTTTCGATCCTTTCGCTTTGATTCGATCGTTTTTCCATCGCCTCCTTGCCAAATTGTCTATTATCTAAACCAAATGAGAACTTATTACTCTCTGGTCTAGGTTATTGCTCTTGGTTATTTATTTAATTGAGCTAACTAACAGTAGTATTTCCAACTATAAAAATATGGAGATGTATTATGAAAAACTGGGTTAAGGTTGCCGTTGCAGCCATCGCACTATCTGCCGCGACAGTTCAAGCGGCAGTCGACACTGCCGCAACTGAAGTCAAGGTGGGCATGTCTGGCCGTTACTTCCCATTCACTTTCGTGAAGCAAGACAAGCTACAAGGCTTTGAGGTGGATATGTGGGATGAGATCGGTAAGCGTAACGACTACAAGATCGAATACGTGACGTCGAACTTCTCAGGTTTGTTTGGTCTTTTAGAAACTGGCCGCATCGATACAATCTCAAACCAAATCACCATGACAGATGAGCGCAAAGCGAAATACCTGTTTGCAGACCCTTATGTGATCGACGGCGCGCAAATCACGGTACGTAAAGGCAACGACAGCATCAAAGGTGTAGACGATCTAGCAGGCAAAACCGTTGCGGTTAACCTAGGTTCTAACTTTGAGCAGCTACTACGCCAATACGACAAAGATGGCAAAATCAACATCAAAACTTACGACACTGGTATCGAGCATGATGTTGCGCTTGGCCGTGCAGACGCTTTCGTGATGGACCGTTTGTCCGCGCTAGAACTGATCAAGAAAACAGGTCTGCCACTGGAACTGGCTGGTGAACCGTTTGAAACCATTCAAAACGCATGGCCTTTCGTCAACAATGAAAAAGGTCAGAAGCTACAAGCGGAAGTGAATAAAGCACTAGCAGAGATGCGTGCAGATGGTACAGTAGAAAAGATTTCAGTGAAGTGGTTTGGTGCTGACATCACGAAGTAATGCTACTTTGCTTTCGAGAATGCGAACAATCGCAACTCTCGACCTAAAATAAACTCATGTGAAGGTGGAACATTGTTTTCCACCTTTTCTTTTCTCTAGCCTTTAGGTAAGCCGTATGGGATTTGATTTTAATTACATGTTGGAACTGCTGCCGATATTGCTCAAATATCTTGGCACAACCATGGAAATGGCCACATGGGGCTTGGTCTTTTCACTGATTTTAGCCGTAATTTTGGCGAACATTCGCGTATTTAAGCTGCCAGTTCTCGACCAATTGAGTCAACTGTACATCAGCTTCTTCCGTGGTACCCCACTGTTAGTACAACTTTTCCTGCTTTATTACGGCTTGCCACAAATCTTCCCTGTGATGGTGGGTATCGATGCATTTTCTGCCGCAGTGATTGGTTTAACGTTGCACTTTGCCGCTTATATGGCCGAGAGTATTCGTGCTGCAATCATCGGTATTGATCGTAGCCAAATGGAAGCGAGCCTATCGGTCGGCATGACAACGCCACAAGCGATGCGTCGCGTGATTCTGCCACAAGCAACACGAGTAGCACTGCCCTCATTGATGAACTACTTCATTGATATGATTAAGTCGACTTCCCTAGCCTTTACGCTTGGCGTGGCAGAAATCATGGCTAAAGCTCAGATGGAAGCCTCTTCAAGCTTCCGTTTCTTTGAAGCATTCCTAGCCGTTGCTCTGATTTACTGGGGCGTGGTGGTGATTCTGACTCGAGTACAAATTTGGGCTGAAGCGAAACTGAATAAGGCGTACGTACGATGATCAAATTAGAAAATATCCACAAGCGCTTTGGCGATACTGAAGTCCTGAAAGGCATTGACCTCGATATCAAACAGGGTGAGATCATCGTGATTATCGGCTCTAGCGGTACGGGTAAGTCGACCCTGTTGCGCACCGTTAACTTCCTTGAGCAAGCCGACGAAGGTCGTATCACTATCGACGACATCTCTGTCGATACACAAAAGCACACGAAAGCCGAAGTCTTGGCGCTGCGTCGCCGTACTGGGTTTGTTTTCCAAAACTATGCCCTTTTTGCGCACATGACGGCTCGCCAGAATATTGCCGAAGGTTTGATTACCGTGCGTGGCTGGAAGAAACAGGAAGCTCTGACTCGTGCACAGCAGATTCTGGATGATATTGGCCTTGGCGAGAAAGGTGACAGCTACCCGGCAGCTCTATCTGGTGGCCAGCAGCAGCGTGTCGGCATCGGCCGCGCTATGGCGTTACAGCCAGAACTATTACTTTTTGATGAGCCAACTTCCGCGCTGGATCCGGAATGGGTCGGTGAAGTTCTCTCATTAATGAAGAAGTTAGCCAATCAGCATCAAACCATGCTGGTGGTAACACACGAGATGCAATTTGCTAAAGAAGTCGCCGATCGGGTGATCTTTATGGCGGAAGGCAACATCGTCGAACAAGGTTCTCCACAGGATATTTTCGATAATCCACAAGATCCTCGTTTGAAAAAATTCCTTAACCAAGTAGGAATAGAGTAACGATCAAGCAACAGGATCGATTGATCCTTGAGATTTTACTCACACTACGTATAATCGCCCGGCCGGAATTTCGTACTCATTGAGTCATTGACACATTATGTGAGTGTGATTACAATTCCGCCTCTTTGTTGAGAGGCGTCGGTTGTTCTTCTCTATATAAAGAGCTTCTTTATAAAGAAAACAGATGCCCACGCCGGGTTTAACAAGAACCTAAAACTACTGATCAGTAAAGGTAATTATCATGAAACGCACTTTTCAACCTACAGTTCTAAAGCGCAAGCGTACTCACGGCTTCCGTGCTCGCATGGCAACTAAGAACGGTCGTAAAGTTATCAACGCACGTCGTGCAAAAGGCCGTGCGCGCCTATCAAAATAATCGCTAGTTTATTTTGAACACGTACGCGTTTAATCGGGAGTTACGCTTGTTAACTCCCGAGCATTATCAAAACGTCTTCCAGCAAGCTCACCGAGCTGGCTCGCCTCATTTCACCATCATTGCTCGTAATAACAAACTTTCTCATCCACGATTAGGTTTAGCTGTTCCGAAAAAGCAAATCAAAACTGCTGTCGGTCGTAACCGCTTTAAGCGTTTGGCTCGTGAAAGCTTTCGTAACTCTCAACATCAACTTCCAAACAAAGATTTTGTTGTGATCGCGAAGAAAAGCGCGCAAGATTTAAGCAATGAGGAAATTTTTAAGTTGTTTGATAAGCTATGGCAACGCCTGTCTCGCCCTTCACGTGGATAGCCATTGGGCTCGTTTATCTTTATCGCTGGTTTATCAGCCCTCTGATTGGTCCTCGTTGCCGGTTCACACCAACTTGTTCCACTTACGCGCTAGAAGCTTTGAGAGCTCACGGTTTTGTAAAAGGATGTTGGTTATCAGGCAAACGTCTATTAAAATGCCACCCTTTGAATGAAGGGGGGTATGACCCCGTTCCACCAGTCCAAAAACAAGACAGAGATAACTAACGATGGATTCTCAACGTAATATCCTGCTCATCGCTCTGGCACTGGTTTCTTTCTTGCTATTTCAACAATGGCAAGTCGCAAAGAATCCAGCACCTCAAGCGGTTGAACAGGCTCAATCAAGCAGCACTCTACCTGCACCATCTTTTGCTGATGAGCTGGACCCAGTTCCTGGTCAACAGCAAGCTTCTGCAAAAACTATCACAGTAACGACTGATGTTTTAACTCTGTCGATCGACACCGTTGGTGGCGATGTGGTACATGCCGACCTAAACCAATACTCTGCTGAACTTGATTCATCAGACCCATTCGTTCTGCTAAAAGACACACAAGGTCATCAATTCATCGCACAAAGCGGTCTTGTTGGTCCTCAAGGTATCGATCTAAGCAGCTCTAACCGTCCTCACTACAATGTGAGCGCAGACAGCTTCACTCTAGCTGACGGTCAAGACGAACTACGCGTTCCGATGACATTTACTGCAAACGGCATCGAATACACAAAAACTTACGTATTAAAACGCGGCAGCTACGCGCTGAACGTTGAATACGATGTAGCGAACAACTCTGGTAACAACGCAACCTTCGGTATGTACGCACACCTACGTCAAAACCTAATGGACGCTGGTGGTAGCATCACAATGCCAACCTACCGTGGCGGTGCTTACTCAACTGAAGATACTCGTTACAAAAAATACAGCTTTGAAGATATGCAGGATCGTAACCTGTCTATCAACCTAGCAGATGGCCAAGGTTGGGCAGCAATGATCCAACACTACTTCGCAGCTGCTTGGATCCCTCGTAACGAACCAGGTACTAACCTTTACACTCGCGTAATTGGCAACCTAGGCGATATCGGCGTACGTATGCCGAACAAAACGATCGCGACGGGTGACCAAGCGAAGTTTGAAGCAACACTTTGGGTTGGTCCTAAGCTACAACAAGAAATGGCAGCAGTGGCACCAAACCTAGACCTAGTAGTGGACTACGGCTGGCTATGGTTCATCGCTAAACCACTTCACTCACTGCTTGCTTTCATCCAAAGCTTCGTGGGTAACTGGGGTGTGGCAATCATCTGTTTGACCTTCATCGTTCGTGGTGCAATGTACCCACTAACGAAAGCGCAATACACGTCTATGGCGAAAATGCGCATGCTACAGCCTAAGCTGCAAGCTATGCGTGAGCGTATTGGCGACGACCGTCAACGCATGAGCCAAGAGATGATGGAACTGTACAAGAAAGAGAAAGTAAACCCACTGGGTGGCTGTCTTCCTCTTGTTCTACAGATGCCTATCTTCATCGCTCTATACTGGGCACTAATGGAATCGGTTGAGCTTCGTCACTCTCCATTCTTCGGTTGGATTCATGACCTTTCAGCGCAGGACCCTTACTACATCCTGCCATTACTGATGGGTGCTTCAATGTTCCTAATCCAGAAGATGAGCCCAACAACCGTAACGGATCCAATGCAGCAGAAGATCATGACCTTCATGCCGGTTATGTTTACCTTCTTCTTCTTGTTCTTCCCATCAGGCCTAGTTCTGTACTGGTTGGTGTCGAACATCGTTACTCTGATCCAGCAAACCTTGATTTACAAAGCGCTGGAGAAAAAAGGCTTACACACTAAGTAACCTTTAACAAAAGAATAAGAAAGGCGGCCAAAAGGTCGCCTTTTTGTTTTTGGCTGATTACAATTCAGCTAATTAATAGTGATGGCTCCACCGAGCCCAGCTCAAAAGGCAAGATTATGACTACAGATACGATTGTCGCTCAAGCTACTGCACCCGGTCGTGGTGGTGTCGGCATTATTCGTGTTTCAGGCCCTAAGGCCAACCAAGTGGCATTGGAAGTCACAGGGAAAACTCTAAAACCGCGTTACGCTGAATACCTGCCGTTTCAAGCCGAAGATGGCACCGTGCTCGACCAAGGCATTGCACTGTACTTCCCTAACCCGCACTCGTTCACGGGCGAAGACGTATTAGAACTGCAAGGTCACGGTGGCCCTGTGGTCATGGATATGCTGATTAAACGTATTCTGGGCATAGCTGGCGTACGAGCAGCCCGTCCTGGTGAGTTCTCGGAACGTGCGTTCTTGAACGACAAGATGGACTTGACTCAGGCAGAAGCGATTGCCGACCTGATTGATGCTAGCTCTGAAGAAGCAGCGAAATCGGCGCTACAATCGCTACAAGGCCAGTTCTCGCAGCGTATTCAAACGCTGGTGGAATCACTGATTCATCTTCGCATCTATGTGGAAGCGGCCATCGACTTCCCTGAAGAAGAAATCGATTTTCTTGCCGATGGTAAAGTTGCAGGAGATCTGCAAGCTATCATCGATAACCTCGATGCGGTACGCAAAGAAGCGAACCAAGGCGCGATCATGCGCGAAGGCATGAAAGTCGTGATTGCTGGTCGTCCAAATGCGGGTAAATCAAGCCTACTGAACGCGCTGTCGGGCAAAGAGTCCGCAATCGTAACAGACATCGCAGGTACCACGCGTGACGTGCTGCGCGAGCACATTCATATCGATGGTATGCCGCTGCACATCATCGATACGGCAGGTTTGCGTGACGCTTCTGACGAAGTAGAAAAAATTGGTATCGAACGCGCCTGGGATGAAATCGCCCAAGCAGACCGTGTCCTATTTATGGTTGATGGCACCACGACCGATGCCACCGATCCAAAAGAAATTTGGCCCGATTTTGTCGATCGCCTGCCAGAAAGCATTGGCATGACGGTGATCCGCAACAAAGCGGATCAAACAGGTGAAGATATGGGGATCTGTCATGTGAACGATCCTACTCTGATTCGCCTTTCAGCAAAAACCGGGGCGGGTGTCGATGCGCTGCGTAACCACCTAAAAGAGTGCATGGGTTTCTCAGGTAATACTGAGGGTGGCTTTATGGCGCGCCGTCGTCACTTGGACGCACTAGAACGTGCAGCTCAACATCTGCAAATCGGCCAAGAGCAGCTTGAAGGCTATATGGCAGGTGAAATCCTTGCCGAAGAGCTACGCATTACTCAGCAGCATCTGAATGAGATAACCGGGGAGTTCAGCTCTGACGACCTACTCGGGCGTATCTTCTCTTCATTCTGTATCGGTAAATAATCCAATACGCGGCACAAAACCTTGTTTTAGTGCCGCGTTTCTTTTTATATGGACACATCCATTCGCGACTCACATCGTGTCCATTGCATTCAAAAGGAAGAAGTATGATCCACATTATTACAGGTAGCACTCTTGGTGGTGCGGAATACGTTGGTGATCACCTGAGCGATCTGCTCGTTGAACAAGGATTTGAAACCACGATCCACAACCAACCGTCATTAGACGAGATCGATAACCAAGGGACTTGGCTTGTGATCACCTCCACCCACGGTGCGGGGGAATATCCAGACAATATTCAACCTTTCATCGCAGCATTACAAAATACGCCACCTAAGATGGCCGACGTGAAGTTTGCAGTCATTGCGATTGGTGATTCGAGCTACGATACGTTCTGCGCTGCCGGTAAGCACGCTTACAACTTGTTAGAAGATATTGGCGCAACGCCGATTACAGATTGCTTGTTGATTGATGTACTGGCTCATGACGTCCCAGAAGATGCTGCAGAAGCATGGTTAAAAGAGAATATCGAGCGCTTTTAACCCCATACTCATCTCCTACAGAGTCGCGATGCGGCTCTGATTTCCCCTCTGTGAATAACCTTCCGTAGAAAAAATCTTTTCAACTGAACAAAAAACACCCAAACCGTCTGTGGATAAGTCAGGTAAGATCCAGTGGTTTTCCTTTAGTTATCCAAATAACAACTTTGATCTATTTTAGCCCCTGTGTATAAACCCCATTTTTGATCCCAGGTAATCCTCGATCAGATCCAACCATGATCACAAGATATGATCCAAAGAAGATCCATGATCTTGTTGATCATTTTTCACTTATCCACAGAAGTCGTCGATCCTAATAATAGATCCAATAAAAGATCATATATATAGATCTTATATATATTTATCTTGAAGCCTAAAACGGAAAAACGAGAAAACGATTTTCTCTCTGGCATAAAGCAGGTAAAATACTGCTCCTTTATCTGTCCATTAAATCCTTTGAATACCTGAGGTCAGTTCATGCTTTATCACGAAAACTTTGACGTCATTGTTGTCGGTGGCGGACACGCAGGAACGGAAGCCGCGCTCGCATCTGCACGCACAGGACAAAAAACTCTTCTCCTTACCCATAACATCGATACATTAGGCCAGATGTCTTGTAATCCGGCGATTGGTGGTATCGGTAAAGGCCACTTAGTAAAAGAAGTGGATGCTATGGGCGGTTTGATGGCAGAAGCTATCGACCATGCAGGTATTCAATTTCGTACACTAAATGCTTCGAAAGGTCCTGCAGTACGAGCTACTCGAGCTCAAGCTGATCGCGCTCTATACAAAGCGTACGTACGCAACGCATTAGAAAACGCGCCAAACCTAACTCTGTTCCAGCAATCGGTTGATGATCTGATTGTTGAACAAGATCGCGTTGTTGGCGTTGTGACTCAAATGGGTCTTAAATTCCATGCCAAAGCGGTTGTGCTGACCGTAGGTACCTTCCTTGGTGGTAAGATCCACATTGGTATGGAAAGTTCTTCAGGCGGTCGCGCTGGGGATCCACCATCAATCGCATTGGCGGCTCGCTTACGTGAATTGCCATTCCGAGTGGATCGTCTAAAAACGGGGACACCACCACGTATTGATGCTCGCACGGTTGATTTCTCAGTGCTAGAAGCGCAACACGGTGACAACCCAACACCAGTTTTCTCATTCATGGGTAAGCGCGAACACCATCCGCGTCAAATTCCTTGTTTCATTACGCATACCAATGAACAAACTCATGAAGTGATCCGCAATAACTTAGATCGTAGCCCAATGTACGCAGGTGTGATCGAAGGAATTGGCCCGCGTTACTGTCCGTCTATCGAAGACAAAGTGATGCGCTTTGCGGATAAGAACAGCCACCAAATTTTCATTGAACCTGAAGGTCTTACCACGCACGAGTTATACCCGAATGGTATCTCCACCAGCTTGCCGTTTGATGTTCAAGTTCAAATCGTTCGTTCAATGAAAGGCTTCGAGAACGCACACATTGTTCGTCCTGGTTACGCGATTGAGTACGATTTCTTCGATCCACGTGATTTGAAGCAAACTTACGAGACTAAATTCATCAGTGGTCTATTCTTTGCTGGCCAAATCAACGGTACAACAGGCTACGAAGAAGCTGCGGCACAAGGCTTAATGGCGGGCTTGAACGCAAGCTTGTACAGCCAAGGCAAAGAAGGCTGGAGCCCGCGCCGTGACCAAGCATACATGGGCGTTCTGATTGATGATTTGTCGACCATGGGTACCAAAGAACCGTACCGCATGTTCACTTCTCGCGCGGAATACCGCCTATTGCTTCGAGAAGACAACGCCGACCTTCGTTTGACAGAAAAAGCTCGTGAACTTGGCTTGATTGATGATGTTCGTTGGGCGCGTTTCAACGAAAAAATCGAGAACATGGAAACCGAGCGTCAGCGTCTGAAGTCTACTTGGGTAAACCCAAACTCGGCGGGCATTGATGAACTGAACAAACTGCTGAAAACGCCAATGGCGCGTGAAGCAAGTGGTGAGGATCTTTTGCGTCGTCCAGAGATCTCATACTCACAATTGACTCAACTTGATGCCTTTGCTCCTGCTCTTGAAGATCAACAAGCGGCAGAACAAGTAGAAATTCAGGTGAAATACGACGGTTACATCAAGCGTCAGCAAGAAGAGATCGAAAAATCACTTCGCCACGAACACACAAAACTGCCTGCGGATTTGGATTACAAAGACGTAAAAGGTTTGTCGAACGAAGTGGTTGCGAAACTGAGCGAAGCCAAACCGGAAAGTATTGGCATTGCTTCGCGTATTTCCGGCATTACGCCTGCAGCGATTTCAATTCTTCTTGTGCATCTGAAGAAGCACGGCTTGCTGAAAAAAGGCGAGGAAGAGTAATGAGTGCACTACGAACCAAGCTTGATTCACTGATTGCACAGACCGATTTAGACGTTTCAGAAAAACAACGAGAGCAGTTAGTCGGTTACGTTGAGCTGCTCGATAAGTGGAACAAAGCGTACAACCTAACTTCGGTTCGCGATCCTTTAGAGATGTTAGTGAAACATATCCTTGATAGCATCGTGGTCGGCACGCATCTGCAAGGTGAACGTTTTATCGATGTGGGCACTGGCCCAGGATTGCCAGGTATTCCTTTGGCGATCATGCATCCGGAGAAAACGTTCTTTCTGCTCGATAGCCTCGGTAAGCGCATCCGTTTTATCAAGCAAGTTGTCCACACGTTAGGTTTGAAAAACGTGACACCAATTCAAAGTCGCGTCGAAGAATTCCAACCGGAAGAAAAATTTGATGGCGTTTTGAGTCGAGCTTTTGCTTCAATGACGGACATGGTGGAATGGTGCCACCATTTGCCGAAAGAACAAGACGGCGTCTTTCTTGCGTTGAAAGGACAGCACCCTAAAGATGAAATGGATCTGCTTCCTGAATGGTGTAGTGTGACCGAGATCATATCTTTAGCTGTTCCTGAGTTGGAAGGCGATCGTCATCTAGTAATCTTATCGCGCAAGGAAAATTAGCGAGGTAGTCGTGGGTAAAATTGTAGCAATCGCCAACCAGAAAGGTGGGGTCGGCAAAACAACAACGTGCATTAACTTAGCGGCTTCGATGGCGGCAACAAAGCGCAAGGTTTTGGTGATCGATCTCGACCCTCAAGGCAATGCTACGATGGCCAGTGGTGTCGACAAATACATGGTTGACGCCACCGCATACGATCTTTTGGTGGAGGAAACCCCATTTGATCAAGTGGTCTGTACTCAAACGACAGGGAAGTACGATCTAATTGCTGCCAACGGAGACGTAACGGCAGCTGAGATCAAATTGATGGAAGTGTTCGCGCGAGAAGTTCGTTTGAAAAACGCACTGTCGACAGTTCGCGATAACTATGATTTCATCTTTATTGATTGTCCTCCTTCTCTAAACCTTCTTACAATCAATGCTATGGCTGCAGCCGACTCTGTGCTGGTGCCGATGCAATGTGAATACTTTGCGTTAGAAGGTTTAACTGCTCTTATGGATACGATCAGCAAGTTAGCGGCTGTGGTAAACGAAAACCTCAAGATTGAAGGTTTACTGCGTACGATGTACGACCCGCGCAACCGCCTGTCTAATGAAGTATCCGACCAACTTAAAAAGCACTTTGGCAATAAAGTCTACCGTACTGTCATCCCGCGTAATGTGCGTTTGGCAGAAGCCCCAAGTCACGGTAAACCAGCGATGTACTACGACAAGTACTCAGCCGGCGCCAAAGCGTATCTTGCTCTAGCGGGCGAAATGCTCCGCCGCGAAGAAATCCCAGTTTAACTCTAACCTAAGGAATTCAATCCATGTCTAAGCGTGGTCTAGGAAAAGGACTGGATGCGTTGTTGTCGACCAGTTCGTTTGCTCGTGAAAAACAGCAAATTGCATCGCAAAGCCAAGCCTTGTCAGCAGACGGTGAACTCACTGAATTAGCCATTGGCCAATTACAGCCGGGGATCTACCAACCGCGTAAAGATATGGCACCTGAAGCGCTTGAAGAATTAGCGGCTTCTATTCAATCGCAAGGCATTATCCAGCCGATCGTGGTTCGTCAGGTTGTTGGCGGACAGTTTGAGATCATCGCTGGCGAACGTCGCTGGCGTGCCGCGAAACAAGCTGGCCTGAAACGCGTGCCTTGCTTGGTTAAGAAAGTTGAAGACCGCGCAGCTATTGCTATGGCTTTGATCGAAAACATTCAGCGTGAAGACTTGAATGTGATTGAAGAGGCGCAAGCATTGGAGCGCCTGCAAGATGAGTTCATGCTAACGCATCAGCAAGTGGCGGATGTGATTGGTAAGTCAAGAACTACCGTGAGTAACTTGTTGCGTCTCAACCAATTGGATACCGACGTCAAACGCTTGGTGGCGGAGAAACAACTTGAAATGGGTCATGCTCGTGCGCTGCTGGCACTGGAAGGTGAACAGCAAGTCGAAGTGGCTCAAATGGTGGCAAAAAAGCAAATGACGGTTCGACAAACCGAACAGTTAGTAAAAAAGTGCTTAGCCCCACAAAATGAGCAAAAAGCTCAACAAGAAGATACCGAAGCCGAGCAAATGTCGCATAAATTGAGTCAACTACTTGATGCGAAGGTTTCCTTAAGCCGTTCTGCAAACGGAAAAGCGAAGTTGACGATAAGTATTGATGAGCCTCACAAATTAGACCAACTAATTGCCAAGCTAGAGGCCTAGATGAGATAATTGATTTAGGTCAATTAATCTAATTAATCGAATTTTGTGCGAAAGTTGTCGTTTTGTAAACAAAACTGTAAGTTTTTGATGCAATATAATTGCATTAACTCCGACTGAACGTATAATTTTCGCCAATTTCCCTGCACATAGAGAATTAGTGCGAAGTGGATATTACTAGAGGTACGAATACATGGTAGCTGCGTTAGCTAGACCAGGACGAGAGCTCGCAAGGCAATTGTTAATGATCCAGTCTGGCGCGGTTATTTTTGTGGCAGCAGGAATGGCGGTAGCCGTAAATCCTGAATGGGGAATTTCAGCGTTGATTGGTGGTGGCATCTTTGTTGTCGCCAATGCAGTATTCGCGCTATGTGCTTTTATGTTTAGTGGGGCTCGCGCTGCCAAGCGCATCGCTGCGTCCTTCTACACGGGCGAAGTACTGAAAATTCTCATCACGGTTGCACTGTTCTACGTTGCCTACATGTATATGCAGGTGGAACTCGTTCCCCTCAAACTAACCTATTTGCTGGTACTAGGTATTAATATCTGTGCACCAGTGCTATTCATTAACAACAAAAAATAGGATGAGTTATGGCTGCGCCAGGTGAAGCGCTAACATCGTCCGGATACATTGCCCACCACCTTTCTAACCTATCGCTGTATAAGTTAGGCTTAGTAGGGTCGGAGACAAGTTTCTGGAACGTACATATCGATAGCCTGTTTTTTTCTTGGTTTACTGGTTTAATCTTCCTCGGAATTTTTTACAAAGTAGCAAAGAGAACAACAGCGGGTGTACCGGGTAAGCTTCAGTGTGCTGTAGAAATGATCGTTGAATTTGTCGCCGATAACGTCAAAGACACGTTCCATGGACGCAACCCACTGATCGCGCCTTTAGCACTGACTATCTTTTGTTGGGTATTTTTGATGAACGTGATGGACTTAGTCCCGATCGACTTCTTACCATACCCAGCAGAGCATTGGCTAGGTATTCCTTACCTTAAGGTCGTACCTTCTGCTGATGTGAATATCACCATGGCTATGGCTCTAGGCGTTTTCGCATTGATGATCTACTACAGCATCAAAGTGAAAGGTCTAGGTGGATTCGCAAAAGAACTTGCTCTACATCCATTCAATCACCCACTGATGATTCCGTTTAACCTACTGATCGAAGTGGTATCGCTACTTGCGAAACCTCTTTCACTTGGTATGCGTCTATTCGGTAACATGTTTGCGGGTGAGGTTGTATTCATTCTTTGTGCGGCAATGCTACCATGGTACTTACAATGGATGGGTTCACTACCGTGGGCAATCTTCCATATCTTGGTTATTACGATTCAAGCCTTCGTATTTATGATGTTGACAATTGTTTACCTGTCAATGGCACACGAAGACTCTGATCATTAATTTTTTAAGCTTTTTATTTGGGCACTAAGCCAACAACTATAAATTGGAGATAGTAATGGAAACTTTACTGAGCTTTTCTGCAATCGCCGTAGGTATTATCGTCGGTCTTGCTTCTCTTGGTACAGCGATTGGTTTCGCACTACTAGGTGGTAAATTCCTAGAAGGTGCAGCACGTCAACCAGAAATGGCTCCTATGCTACAAGTTAAGATGTTCATCATCGCAGGTCTACTTGATGCGGTTCCAATGATCGGTATCGTAATCGCGCTACTATTCACATTTGCAAACCCATTCGTTGGTCAACTAGGTTAATCACCTTTAACTCGGGACAAGCTTTAGCTTGTCACTGATTAACACTAAGTCCAAATAGAGGGGTAGCTGTTGTGAACATAAACGCAACTCTGCTAGGTCAAGCAATCTCGTTCGCACTATTTGTGTGGTTCTGCATGAAGTATGTATGGCCACCATTGATGCAAGCGATTGAAGAACGTCAGAAAAAAATCGCTGATGGCCTTCAAGCAGCTGAACGTGCTGCTAAAGACTTGGATCTAGCACAAGCCAACGCTTCTGATCAGTTGAAAGAAGCGAAGCGCACAGCAACTGAGATCATCGAACAAGCGAACAAGCGTAAGTCTCAAATTATTGATGAAGCTCGCGAGGAAGCTCAGGCAGAACGCCAGAAAATCCTAGCGCAAGCGGAAGCAGAACTTGAAGCTGAACGTAATCGTGCACGCGATGAGCTGCGCAAACAAGTTGCTACTCTGGCTGTAGCTGGTGCTGAGAAAATCCTTGAGCGTACAATCGATAAAGATGCGCAAAAAGATATTCTCGACAACATTACTGCAAAACTTTAAGTCTGGGGGCGCATATGTCTGATTTGACTACAATCGCACGCCCCTATGCTAAAGCAGCCTTCGACTTTGCGGTAGATAAGGGCCAGCTAGACCAATGGGGTCAAATGCTGTCTTTTGCTGCTGAAGTTGCCAAAAACGAACAAATGAATGAGCTTCTAACCAGTTCATTCTCTGCTGAAAAAATGGCAGAAATCTTTGTTGCAGTTTGTGGTGAACAAGTTGATGCGCACGGTCAAAACCTTCTTAAGGTGATGGCTGAGAATGGTCGTTTAGCGGCCCTTCCTGATGTTTGTGAGCAATTCTTCATTCTGAAGAAAGAGCATGAGAAAGAAATCGATGTTGAAGTCATTTCAGCATCAGAACTTTCTGATGAACAACTTGCAAATATTGGCAGCAAACTTGAAGCGCGTCTTGAACGCAAAGTGAAGCTGAATTGCAGTGTAGATGAGACCCTACTTGGTGGGGTTATTATTCGAGCCGGAGACCTAGTCATCGATGACTCAGCGCGTGGTCGTTTGAACCGCCTGAGCGATGCATTGCAGTCTTAATGGGGATTGGAGCATGCAACTTAATTCCACGGAAATTAGCGATCTGATCAAACAGCGTATCGAATCTTTCGAAGTTGTTAGTGAAGCTCGCAACGAGGGTACTATCGTATCGGTAAGCGATGGTATCATCCGCATCCACGGCCTAGCGGACGTGATGCAAGGTGAAATGATTGAATTACCGGGTGGCCGTTATGCACTGGCACTTAACCTTGAGCGTGACTCGGTTGGTGCGGTAGTAATGGGCCCATATGCTGACCTTAAGGAAGGCATGAAAGTTACAGGTACTGGCCGCATTCTTGAAGTGCCAGTTGGTCCAGAACTACTAGGCCGCGTAGTAAACACGCTGGGTGAGCCTATCGATGGTAAAGGTCCAATCGAAGCGAAATTGACTTCACCTGTAGAAGTTATCGCACCAGGTGTAATCGACCGTAAATCGGTAGACCAACCTGTACAAACTGGCTACAAATCAGTTGACTCAATGATCCCTATCGGTCGTGGTCAGCGTGAGCTTGTAATCGGTGACCGTCAGACTGGTAAAACAGCAATGGCGATCGATGCGATCATCAACCAGAAAAACTCTGGTATTTTCTCAATCTACGTAGCAATCGGTCAGAAAGCATCGACTATCGCTAACGTAGTTCGCAAACTAGAAGAGCACGGCGCGCTAGCAAACACTATCGTTGTTGTTGCATCTGCTTCTGAATCTGCAGCGCTACAATACCTAGCGCCATATGCAGGTTGTGCGATGGGCGAATACTTCCGCGATCGCGGCGAAGACGCACTGATTGTTTACGATGATCTATCTAAACAAGCGGTAGCTTACCGTCAGATCTCTCTACTACTAAAACGTCCACCAGGCCGTGAGGCATTCCCAGGTGACGTATTCTACTTACACTCACGTCTACTAGAGCGTGCAGCTCGTGTAAACGAAGAGTACGTAGAGCGTTTCACTAACGGTGAAGTGAAAGGTAAGACTGGTTCTTTGACTGCTCTTCCTATCATCGAAACTCAAGCAGGTGACGTTTCAGCATTCGTACCGACTAACGTAATCTCGATTACCGATGGTCAGATCTTCCTACAAACTGAGCTATTCAACGCAGGTGTACGTCCAGCGGTTGACCCAGGTATCTCAGTATCTCGTGTAGGTGGTTCAGCTCAGACAAAAATCATCAAGAAACTATCAGGTGGTATTCGTACAGCACTAGCTGCATACCGCGAACTAGCAGCATTTGCTCAGTTCTCTTCTGACCTTGATGAAGCAACGAAGAAACAGCTAGACCATGGTCAAAAAGTTACAGAACTAATGAAGCAGAAGCAGTACGCTCCAATGTCTGTATTTGACCAAGCACTAGTTATCTTCGCGGCAGAGCGCGGTTACCTTGATGATGTAGAACTGAACAAAGTTCTAGATTTCGAGGCGGCTCTACTATCGTACGCTCGCGGTCAATACGCTGAATTAGCAGCTGAGATCGACAAGTCTGGTGCTTACAACGATGAAATCGAAGCTCAGTTGAAGAAACTGACTGACGACTTCAAAGCAACCCAAACTTGGTAATTAGGTCGGTGGCAGTTTCTGCCACCAACTAACGGAGAGTAACGATGGCCGGCGCAAAAGAGATACGTAATAAAATCGGTAGTGTTAAAAGCACGCAGAAAATTACGAAAGCGATGGAAATGGTAGCAGCTTCAAAAATGCGTCGCTCTCAAGATGCAATGGAAGCTTCTCGTCCATACGCTGAAACAATGCGTAAAGTGATCGGTCACGTGGCAAACGCAAATCTAGAGTACCGTCATCCGTACCTAGAAGAGCGTGAAGCGAAACGTGTTGGTTACATCATCGTTTCGACAGACCGTGGTCTGTGTGGTGGTTTGAACATCAACGTGTTCAAAAAAGCCGTTACAGACATCCAAACATGGAAAGAGAAAGGCGCTGAAATTGAGCTAGCAGTGATTGGCTCGAAAGCAACAGCTTTCTTTAAACATGGTGGCGCAAAAGTTGCGGCACAGGTTTCTGGCCTTGGCGACAGCCCTAGCCTAGAAGACCTAATCGGTTCTGTTGGCGTAATGCTTAAGAAATACGATGAAGGTGAACTGGACCGTCTATACGTAGTGTTCAACAAGTTTGTGAACACTATGGTTCAGCAACCAACGATCGATCAATTGCTACCTTTGCCTAAATCGGACAGCAAAGAGATGCAGCGTGAGCACTCATGGGACTACATCTATGAGCCTGAGCCAAAGCCTCTACTGGATACGCTATTAGTGCGTTACGTAGAGTCTCAGGTATACCAAGGTGTGGTTGAGAACCTTGCTTGTGAGCAAGCGGCTCGAATGATTGCGATGAAGGCTGCAACGGATAACGCAACCAACTTGATTGAAGATCTGGAACTTGTGTACAACAAAGCCCGTCAGGCTGCGATCACACAAGAACTGTCGGAAATCGTTGGTGGTGCATCTGCGGTTTAAGCTTAGGTAAAACGAAATAGTTTAGAGGATTAACGATGGCTACAGGTAAGATCGTACAGATCATCGGTGCGGTAGTCGACGTAGAGTTCCCACAGAGCGAAGTACCTAGTGTATATGACGCTCTAAACGTAACGGACTCAAAAGAGCGTCTAGTTCTTGAAGTTCAACAACAGCTAGGCGGTGGCGTAGTTCGTTGTATCGTAATGGGTAGCTCTGATGGTTTACGTCGTGGAGTTGAAGTGGTTAACACTGGCGCTCCAATTTCAGTACCAGTAGGTACTAAAACTCTAGGTCGTATCATGAACGTCCTAGGTGACGCGATTGATGAGCGTGGTGAGATCGGTGCAGAAGAGGTTTACTCTATCCACCGTGAAGCACCAAGCTACGAAGAGCAATCAAACGAAACAGCACTTCTAGAAACTGGTGTTAAAGTAATCGACTTGGTTTGTCCATTCGCTAAGGGTGGTAAAATCGGTCTATTCGGTGGTGCTGGTGTAGGTAAGACCGTTAACATGATGGAACTTATCAACAACATCGCACTTCAACACTCAGGTCTATCAGTATTTGCTGGTGTTGGTGAACGTACTCGTGAAGGTAACGATTTCTACTTCGAGATGCAGGAAGCGGGCGTTGTAAACGTTGAGAATCCTGAAGAATCTAAAGTAGCGATGGTTTACGGTCAGATGAACGAGCCACCGGGCAACCGTCTACGTGTTGCTCTGACTGGTCTAACAATGGCAGAGCGTTTCCGTGACGAAGGTCGTGACGTACTACTGTTCGTTGATAACATCTACCGTTACACGCTTGCAGGTACTGAGGTATCAGCACTTCTAGGTCGTATGCCTTCAGCGGTAGGTTACCAGCCAACTCTTGCAGAAGAGATGGGTGTACTACAGGAGCGTATCACGTCAACTAAGCAAGGTTCTATCACGTCTGTACAGGCGGTATACGTACCTGCGGATGACTTGACTGACCCGTCTCCAGCAACAACATTCGCGCACTTGGATGCAACGGTTGTACTTAACCGTAACATCGCAGCAATGGGTCTATACCCAGCGATCGACCCACTAGATTCTACGTCTCGTCAGCTAGACCCACTAGTTGTTGGTCAAGATCACTACGACATCGCTCGTGGCGTTCAGCAGACACTTCAGCGCTACAAAGAGCTGAAAGACATCATTGCGATTCTAGGTATGGACGAGCTATCTGAGTCAGATAAGCAAGTTGTATCTCGTGCACGTAAGATTGAGCGTTTCCTAACTCAGCCTTACCACGTAGCAGAAGTATTTACAGGCGACCCTGGTGTTTACGTACCTCTTAAAGAGACTCTACGTGGCTTCAAAGGTCTACTAGCTGGTGAGTACGATGACATTCCAGAGCAAGCGTTCATGTACTGCGGTACGATTGACGATGCTATCGAGAATGCGAAGAAGCTATAAGGCTAACTAGGAGGCGATATGGCACCAATAACCTTTCACCTAGACGTGGTGAGCGCTGAGAAACGTATTTTCTCTGGTCGCGTAGAAACGTTTCAGGTGACCGGTAGCGAAGGTGAGCTGGGTATTTTCCACGGCCACACTCCGCTGCTGTCCGCTATTAAGCCTGGTATGGTGCGTATTGTGAAACAGCACGGCCACGAAGAGTTCATTTATGTCTCTGGTGGTATGGTCGAAGTTCAGCCTGGTACTGCTACAGTACTGGCTGATACAGCGATTCGTGGTGAAGATCTAGACGCAGCGAAGGCAGAAGAAGCCAAGCGCCGCGCTGAGGAGAAAATCCAGAATCAGCATGGTGACATGGACTTCGCACAAGCGGCCAGCGAACTGGCTAAAGCCATTGCTCAGCTTCGAGTTATCGAGCTGACCAAAAAGCGTCGCTAAGCTCAATTAGCAACGTTGCATGACAAAAGGCGACCTTAAAGGTCGCCTTTTTGATTATTTTTAGTTGGAAATTTACTTAATTCCATTAACTATTCAAAAAGAGCTGTTTAAAATAACGGCCAATTAACAGAAAACGTCAATAGGTTATCAATGAAATTCAGTGCTGTGATTCTTGCAGCGGGTAAAGGTACTCGTATGCACTCAAATATGCCTAAAGTGCTACACACTTTGGCAGGGAAGCCAATGGTTAAACATGTTATCGATACTTGTACTGGCCTTGGCGCACAAAACATTCACCTAGTCTTTGGTCACGGTGGTGATCAAATGCAAACCACACTTGCAGATGAGACTGTCAACTGGGTACTTCAAGCGGATCAGCTTGGTACTGGCCACGCGGTGGATCAGGCTTCTCCACGTTTCGAAGACGATGAAAAGATCCTAGTTCTTTATGGTGATGTCCCACTAATTTCTCCTGAAACCATTGAAAACCTACTTGATGCACAACCAACAGGTGGCATCGCGTTACTTACTGTAATGCTCGATAACCCGACTGGTTACGGACGTATCATTCGTAAAAATGGTCCAGTGGTTGCTATCGTTGAGCAAAAAGACGCAAGCGAAGAACAAAAGCAAATTAAAGAGATCAACACTGGCGTAATGGTTGCGACTGGTGGTGATCTGAAGCGTTGGTTGTCAGGCTTAAACAACAACAATGCTCAAGGTGAGTACTACCTAACAGACGTTATTGCTGCTGCGCACGACGAAGGGCGTGCCGTTGAAGCCGTTCACCCAGTGAATGCCATTGAAGTAGAAGGTGTTAATGATCGCGCTCAACTTGCTCGTCTAGAGCGCGCGTTCCAATCGATGCAAGCACAAAAACTACTTGAACAAGGTGTGATGCTACGTGACCCTGCGCGTTTTGACTTACGCGGTGAGCTTCAGTGCGGTATGGATTGTGAAATCGATGCAAATGTCATCATTGAAGGTAACGTATCGCTGGGTGATAACGTCATTATCGGCACTGGTTGTGTACTGAAAGATTGTGAAATCGACGATAACACTATCGTTCGTCCTTACAGTGTGATTGAAGGCGCAACCGTTGGTGAAGAGTGTACCGTCGGTCCATTCACTCGTCTGCGTCCTGGTGCTGAGCTACGTAACGACGCGCACGTCGGTAACTTCGTGGAAGTGAAAAATGCGCGCATTGGTGAAGGCTCTAAAGCAAACCACCTGACTTACCTTGGTGATGCGGAAATCGGCCAACGCACTAATATCGGTGCGGGCACGATTACGTGTAACTACGATGGCGCAAATAAGTTCAAGACCATCATTGGTAACGATGTGTTTGTTGGCTCTGATAGCCAGCTGGTGGCACCTGTCACTATTGCTGATGGTGCCACTATCGGCGCTGGTACCACACTAACTAAAGACGTGGAAGAGGGTGAGTTAGTGATCACTCGCGTTAAAGAGCGTAAGATCACTGGTTGGCAACGTCCAGTTAAGCAAAAGTAAGCGTTACCTGAGCTTAAAAGCTAAATTATCAAAGCCGCTCCAGTGAGAGCGGCTTTGTCGTTTTTAGTGCAAGTATCAGTAACTGGGAATCGCGATACGCTTTTCTAACCAACGCACTGCTTGAGAAACGAATAGAATGAGCAACAAGTACTCCAGAACCAAGAAGGTATAAATTTCTAACGGTAAGTACTCATTCACCACCAACTCGTTGGCACGTCTCGTTAAGTCACTTAAACCGATTACGCTCACCAGAGAACTCATTTTGAGGATGTAGACAAACTGATTCCCTAACGGCGGTAAAATTTGTCGAAATGCTTGCGGAAGAATCACCAAGCGCATCTTCTGCCAATAATTCAAACCAAGTGATTCTGCCGCTTCATGCTGACCTCGGTTGATCGCTTGAATCCCACCGCGAAATACTTCTGCCATAAACGCACTTTCAGCGATAGTCAGTGCAATTACCCCCGCCCAAAAATTATTGAGAGAGACATCGAGCAGCGTTGGCATGCCGTAGTAAACCCACAAGAGCAACACCAATACTGGGATTGAGCGGATCACCTCAACGTAGATGCGATTCATCCATTTGAGCGTTGGGGAGCGAGAAAGTGCAGGCAACGCAATCAGCAGCCCAAGTGTCATGGCAAAACACATACTCAAGAGTGACACTTGAATGGTGTCATTAAACCCCGCGACTAAAAACTTTAGGTTGGTTATCCCTTGTTCCGTTGACGGGTCGAGTACATACCAGCCCCATTGGTAATCTGAGCAACCCGTTAACAACAGCAGCGAAATCAGCCATAGAGTTCGAAAGGTCACATTTACTCCCTGAATTAACTAAAAAACTTCCATTGTTACTGCTATGTTATCAATGGGGTTGTAATAAAGGTTAATAATTAAACCGTATAAGGTCGTTATTTTTAAGGGAATAAAAATGAAAAAGATTTTGTTTGCGCTAGGAATATGTCTGCTTATGGTCACTCAAGTTGTTCATGCTCAGAGCCGTCTTCAAGAGATTCTGGATAAAGGCGTGTTGAGAGTAGGGACGACTGGGGACTGGAATCCAATGACAATGAAAGATCCAGCCACGAACAGTTATCGTGGTTTTGATATTGATGTCACAACCGAGCTTGCTAAAGATTTGGGTGTCAAAGTGGAGTACGTTGCCACCGATTGGAAAACGCTGGTTAATGGTATTACGGCCAACAAGTACGACATCACTGGCAGTGCGTCTTTAAACATGTCGCGTGCGAAGGTGGCTGGTTATAGCCAACCCTATTTCTACTTGGTGTTTGTGCCAGTGGTACAGAAAAAAGACCTCGCCAAATTCTCTGATTGGGAGGATTTTAATAAACCCGATGTGAAAGTGGCTGCGACGTTAGGTACGGTACAAGAGAAAATGGTGAAAGAGTTCTTTCCATCGGCGCAGCATATTGTGATTGAAGCCCCCGCGCGTGATTTCCAAGAGCTGTTGGCTCGCAGAGCGGACGTGTCTGTGACTTCCAATGTGGAAGCGGCGACGCTGGTGGACAAGTTCAAACAGTTGGCGATTGTGCCTGTGAAAGCACCTCGCAGACCAACTCCAATTGCCATGTTGTTGCCACAAGACGACCAAGTCTGGATTAACTACATCAACCACTGGGTGGAGTTGAAAAAAACACAAGGCTTCTTTAAGCAGACTGCTCAGAAGTGGGGACTGAAAAGTTTATAAATGAAAAGAGCCGCATTACGCGGCTCTTATTATGATCGGATGGACTGAAGTACAGACTTAAAGTTCATCTTCGCTGACGACGCGAGCGTTGTCAGGTGTAGTGAAATGCTTAGAGAGTTCACGATTCGACAGAATGTAACCCATCCACAAGCCACCCATACAAATGACGATTGCCACGCCCGTAACCATTTGAGCTTGGCTTGCCATCGCTGCTACTAGTGCGCTTGATAGGCTGCTCACGGTAATTTGCAGGCTGTTTTGCAAACCAGCTGCGGTTGCAGGGCTTTGCTTCGCACTTGCCAATGCACGGTTTACTACGATTGGGTACAACGCACCATTCGCTACCGCAATCAGACAGAAAGGCGCTAGGATTGGCCAGATGGAGGTCAATTCCCACTGCGAAGCTACAAAGATAAGCAACGCGGCAACACTGAATAAACCGATCAACTGACGTAGAATTTTTTCATCACCAAATTTGCGAACACCAACTTTACCTAGGTAACCACCCACCATGAAAGCAATGGTTTGTGGAATAAAGCTCAAACCGATGTCTTTTGCTTCGTAGCCGAGTTGAGACATGATTTCTGGCATACCAGTAAGGTAAGCAAAGAACGCTGCCGATGCGGTTGCGAACATAAACACGTTACCTAGGTAAGTTTTTGAACCTAGTAACGCTTTAATATCCGCAGACATGCTGGTTTGTTTGATTTCGGCTTGTTCGTTCTTTTGTGCCATGGTGGCAGCAACGAGCACCACACCAACAAGCGTTAATGCGATAAAAATACTGTGCCAACCAAAGCTATCCGCTAAAACCACACCCAGTTGAGGTGCAAGTGCTGGTGATAGTGCTACCAACGGCATGATGGTGGCAAAAATTTGCTGGCTACTGCTGGAGTAACGCTTGATTACCATCGCTTGCCAGATAACCGCAGGAGCACACACGCCGATTGCTTGCACAAAGCGCAGTGTCAGTAGCTGCCAAACTTCATCGCAGAATGCTAAGCCGAATGAGGCAATGGTAAAGAGTACCAGACCTGCGGCCAGCGTATTGCGGTGACCAAATTTATCCGATGCCAATCCCCACATCAACTGACCAAAAGCCATACCTACAAGAAATACGGTCAGAGAAAGTGCGATTTGTTCGGGACCTGTAGCAAAGTCGATTTCCATCGCTTTGAACGCAGGTAAGTACATGTCAGTGGCAACAAAGCCAAGCATAGATAAAGCTGCAAGATAAACGAGCTGTAGTTTTGATATTTTCATGATTCAACCAATCAAATTATTTAATCATTTTTTAATCAATATCAGTTGGCGCCAACCCTGATTTATTTACCTTATTATTCTATTTTTCGATTTTGAGAAAATAAAACGCTAAAATTGTTGGTTATCAATCAAATTTTTTGAAAGGTCAGAAATCATGTTCTCCAAAGCATCATTGGAAATGCTCGATACGGTTGCTCGGTTAGGCAGTTTCACGGCCGCTGCTGAAGTGCTTCACAAAGTTCCTTCGGCGATCAGCTATGGCGTGCGACAGGTAGAGCAGGATTTGGACGTCGTGCTATTTCGCCGCTTACCAAGAAAAGTTGAATTAACACCAGCGGGTGAGCTATTCATGGCTGAAGCTCGCTCGTTACTGCGTCAGATGGAAGAGGTGAAAGCACAAACTCGTCGAGCTGCGCACGGCTGGAAAACAACGCTGAAACTGACGCTGGATAACGTAGTGAAGCTCGAAAAGCTCAAGCCGCTAGTGGAAGATTTTTATCGAGAGTTTGAATTTGCGGAACTGCAAATCAATATGGAAGTCTTTAACGGCTCTTGGGAGGCGATCGCTCAAGGTCGTGCCGACATCGTAGTCGGAGCCACTTCAGCAGTTCCGGTCGGCGGGGATTTCGAAGTGAAAGACATGGGTGTGTTGGATTGGGCGTTTGTCATGTCGCCTGCTCATCCTTGTGTACGTCAGCAGGTTCTCACCGAAGAGTTTGTTAGCCAGTTCCCCGCGATTTGTCTGGATGACACATCGAACGTACTGCCAAAACGACACACAGGTCACTATGCCAAGCAGCGTCGTTTATTATTGCCCAATTGGTACAGTGCGATTGAATGTTTAAAAAATGGCGTTGGAGTCGGGTATATGCCGCGTCATATTGCGATGCCACTTATTCATGAAGGTGTGCTGGTGGAGAAACTGCTGCAAGATGACAAGCCATTGAGCCGATGCTGTTTGGTATGGCGTAAAGATGACGATCATAAGTTGATCCAATGGATGGTGGATTATTTGGGATCACCGAATCAGTTGCATCAAGATTGGTTGCAGTGTTAGTCAAAAGAATCATCCGATCTCAGTATTAGCTCATCACTTGGTCCATGAAACCGTAAATTGGAAACAAAACACCTCGCCGCAGCGAGGTGTTGATAAGGCGAATTAAGACAAGAAAAACTTGTAGGATGGATTATCGGTTTCATCCTTACATTGGTAGCCAAGTTCTCGTAAATGCGCTGAAAATTGGGCTAAATCGCTTTCATCTAACTCGAAACCACACAGAACGCGTCCGTAGTCGGCACCGTGGTTGCGGTAGTTGAATAGGCTGATGTTCCAATGGGTGCCAAGCGTGCTTAAGAACTTCAATAGTGCGCCTGGATACTCAGGAAATTCAAAGCTATAGAGACGCTCTTTCAGCTGTTTAGAGGGCTTGCCACCGATCATGTAACGAATGTGCAGTTTGGCCATTTCATCGTCGGACAAATCCACGACTGGGTAGCCACCTTCGCGTAGATCGCGAATGATGTTATCCAGCTCTTCCTGACCGCCTTGCAGGCGTACACCAACAAAGATATTCGCCAGTTCATCATCGTTGTAACGGTAGTTAAACTCGGTGACAGCGCGGCCGCCAATCAGATTACAGAATTCAAAGAAAGCGCCTTGGCGTTCTGGAATCGTCACGGCCAATAGACCTTCACGCTTCTCACCTAATTCACAACGCTCTGAAACATAACGTAAACCATGGAAGTTGGTATTTGCGCCAGACAGCACCGTGGCAAGGTTTTTGTTTTCCAGTTGGTTTTGCTCAACAAACTTCTTCAAGCCAGCAAGCGCAAGCGCCCCGGATGGTTCAGCAATCGCGCGAGTATCCTCAAAAATGTCTTTTACGGCAGCGCAGATTTCATCGCTTGAAACCGCCACATGACCATCAATGTATTTCTGACACAAGCGGAACGTTTCTTCACCGATGCGTTTTACCGCCACACCATCAGCAAACATGCTGACTTGGTCGAGTACCACAGGTTCACCTGCATCTAGTGCCGCTTTCAAACAAGACGAGTCTTCCGGTTCGACGGCGATGACTTTGATTTCTGGCATCAGTTGCTTGACCAGAACCGCTACACCAGCCGCCAAGCCACCGCCTCCAACTGGCACGAAGATGTAGTCGAGATGACCATTTTGCTGCAGCATTTCCATGCCGATGGTGCCTTGGCCTGCGATCACCAACGGGTGGTCGAAAGGAGGCACGAACGTATAACCGTGTTGCTCTGACAAGCGTTCGGCCTCGGCTTTGGCTTCATCAAAGTTGTTGCCGTGCAGCACCACATTGCCACCGAAACTGCGTACCGCATCGACTTTGATGTCTGGTGTGGTTTTTGGCATAACAATCGTGGTTTTGATTCCGAGTTTGGTGCCAGACAGTGCCATGCCTTGAGCGTGGTTACCAGCCGATGCTGCAATCACGCCTGCGGCTTTCTGTGCTTCAGTTAGGCTTGCCACCATGTTGTAGGCACCGCGCAGTTTGAACGAGTGTACGGGTTGGCGGTCTTCACGCTTGATCTGCACGTTATTCCCGATACGTGCAGATAAACGAGGCATTTCTTGCAGTGGCGTTACTGTTGCGACTTCATAAACCGGTGCGCGAAGGATTTGGCGCAGATAGTCTGCGCCAGATTGATTCGCTTTTTTTTCGGGTTGAGATTCCATCATGGCTAGCCCTCTAGCTTCGATTTATCTCGTACTGCACCTTTGTCAGCACTGGTTGCCATGCTGGCGTACGCTTTTAGGGCGAAAGACACTTCACGTTGACGATTTGCTGGTTTCCAACCCAGTTCGTCTTGTTTTACGCGGCGCTCTGCAAGTTCCTGTTCAGAGATCTCAAGAGAGATGCTGCGATTTGGAATATCAATCGCAATCAAATCGCCGTTTTGAACCAAGCCGATCGCACCGCCATTGGCGGCTTCTGGAGAAGCATGGCCGATAGACAGACCAGAGGTACCACCAGAGAAGCGGCCGTCAGTTAATAACGCACACTCTTTACCTAAGCCCATCGATTTTAGATAAGTGGTTGGGTAGAGCATTTCTTGCATGCCCGGGCCACCTTTTGGACCTTCGTAGCGAATCACAACTACATCGCCCGCTTTCACTTTGCCGCCAAGGATGCCGTCTACCGCATCTTCCTGGCTTTCAAACACTACCGCAGGGCCAGTAAATTTCAGGATGCTTTCGTCCACACCAGCAGTCTTCACAATACAACCATCCAGCGCGATGTTGCCTTTCAGAACGGCAAGGCCGCCATCTTGGCTAAACGCGTTTTCTTTGGTGCGGATACAGCCTTCCGCACGGTCATTATCGAGGGTATCCCAGCGACAATCTTGCGAGAATGCTTGTGTGGTGCGGATACCCGCAGGGCCAGCACGGTAGAATGATTTCACTTCTTCTGAATCGGTCAGCATGATGTCGTATTTGGCTAGCTGTTCTTCCCAAGTCAGTCCTAGGACAGTCTTAGACTGATTGTGCAGCAGACCTGCACGGTTCAGTTCACCAAGGATACCGACAACGCCACCCGCACGGTGTACATCTTCCATGTGGTATTTCTGCGTTGAAGGAGCCACTTTACACAGGTGGGGTACTTGGCGAGACATGCGGTCGATGTCCGTCATATCAAAATCGACTTCACCTTCTTGCGCTGCAGCTAAAAGGTGCAACACCGTATTGGTCGAACCGCCCATTGCGATGTCGAGTGCCATCGCGTTTTCAAATGCGGCTTTGGTCGCGATATTGCGTGGTAGAGCCGTTTCGTCATCTTGCTCGTAGTAGCGTTTGGTGAGTTCAACGATGCGTTTACCTGCATTGATAAACAGCTCTTTACGATCGGCATGCGTTGCCAACAGCGAGCCGTTGCCTGGCTGAGACAGACCCAGAGCTTCTGTCAGACAGTTCATTGAGTTTGCGGTGAACATGCCTGAACACGATCCACACGTTGGGCATGCACTGCGTTCGATCTGTTCGCTTTGTTCGTCTGACACTTTAGGATCGGCGCCTTGGATCATGGCATCGACAAGGTCTAACTTGATGATCTGGTCTGAAAGCTTGGTTTTGCCCGCTTCCATTGGGCCGCCAGATACGAAAATAACTGGAATGTTGAGACGCATTGACGCCATCAGCATCCCTGGAGTGATTTTGTCACAGTTAGAGATACACACCATGGCATCTGCACAGTGCGCATTAACCATGTATTCTACTGAGTCGGCAATCAATTCACGTGATGGCAGCGAGTAAAGCATGCCGCCGTGACCCATTGCGATGCCATCATCGACGGCGATGGTATTGAATTCTTTTGCGATGCCGCCTGCCGCTTCAATCTCTTGAGCAACAAGTTGGCCCAAATCTTTAAGGTGTACGTGGCCTGGTACGAACTGAGTGAATGAGTTCACCACGGCGATGATTGGCTTACCGAAATCTTCGTCTTTTACACCGGTTGCACGCCAGAGCGCACGAGCTCCCGCCATGTTACGACCATGTGTGGTGGTTGCTGATCTATATTTTGGCATTTCTTAAATCCTTCTTACTGCTGCTCTGGGTACACATAGTCTAACCAGCCCCACTTATCTTCCGTGGTGCCGTTAAATAGGCCAAAGTAGGCTTCTTGCAATTCTTTGGTAATCGGACCGCGTTTACCGCTGCCCACTTCAATTTTGTCGATGGTTGCCACAGGCACAACTTCTGCTGCGGTACCGGTCATGAATACTTCATCCGCAAGGTATAGCGCTTCGCGGGCAATGTTAGCTTCACGGACTTCGTAACCTTTATCGCGAGCAATGGTCATGATCGAGTCACGAGTGATGCCCGGTAGGATAGCGCTGGTTGCTGGTGGTGTGGTGATCACGCGATCTTTGATGACAAAGATGTTCTCGCCCGCGCCTTCTGACAAGTAACCGTCAACACTCAGTGCGATACCTTCGTCGTAACCATGACGACGTGCTTCACCACCAACGAGTAGTGAAGAAAGGTAGTTACCACCCGCTTTTGCAGCGGTAGGGATGGTGTTAGGTGCCGCGCGATTCCAGCTTGAAATCATCGCATCCACGCCTTTTTCTAGTGCTTCTTCACCAAGGTACGAGCCCCATGGGAACGCCGCGATGATCAGCTCCATTTCGGTGCCTACTGGAGGACAAACACCTAAACCGACATTGCCCACAAATCCCAATGGACGAATGTAAGCGCTGTCGAGTTTGTTTTGACGCAGAGTTTCACGCGTTGCTTCCATGATTTCTTCAACAGAGTATGGAATAGGGAAGCGGTAAATTTTGGCGGAATCTTTTAAACGCTGTGCATGCTCACGGTGACGGAAGACAATTGGGCCTTTTGGTGTGTTGTAGCAGCGTACCCCTTCAAATACCGAGGTGCCGTAATGCATGGCGTGAGTGAGAACGTGCACGTTCGCCTCTGCCCATGGAACCATATCACCATTAAACCAAATGAAATCTGCAGTTTTCGTTGCCATTTGTTGCCTTCCTTATGCACTTACGTGTTGTTGTAAGTTGTGATTTGGCAGTTCATCGTTGCGGATTTTCAGCACCTCAACTTTACGAACGTCCCACAACTTCTCAATTTGATTGATCAAAAACGAGATTGGTCGATCGCTGTCGACGATGATCTCTACGCTGGCTACTTTACTTTCGTGGTTTTGAGTAGCGGCCACCTGTTTGATCACAAAGCCTCGGTGACGAATCACACGTAGAACGCGCTCTAACAGTACCGGTTTGTCGTCGGCTTTGATGTCGAGTAAATATCTGTCCATGTGATGTCTCCTACGTGTTTTCCAACATATCACTGTTTGACGCACCAGGTGGTACAAGTGGCCACACGTTTTCTTCTTCATCAATTAAAACGTGAAGCATGTAAGAAGTTTCGCTCGCTAGCATCTCTTTAAGTGCTGGTTCGACTTCTTCTTTCTTGGTGATGGTTTTGCCCGGAATGTCGAAGGCTTTTGCCAACATCACGAAATCTGGGTTGTCATCAAGAATGGTTTCACTGTGGCGACCGTCGAAAAACAGTGATTGCCATTGGCGAACCATGCCAAGACGTTGGTTGTTTAGGAGAACAATCTTCACTGGAATTTGGCGACGTTTTAGCGTGCCTAGCTCCTGTACGTTCATCATGAATGAACCGTCACCTGTAATAAGGATAGACTGATCATCCGGACGTGCGACTGATGCGCCCATTGCTGCTGGCAAACCAAAACCCATGGTGCCTAAGCCTGCGGAAGTAATGAAGTTTTGCGGATCGCGTGGCTGAATATGCTGAGCTGCCCACATTTGGTGCTGGCCTACGTCAGTCGAGACGATGGCGCTGTCTGGCATCATGTCAGATAACTGCTTAAGCAGCAGCGGCGCGTAGATAAGATCGCCAGGGTGGTCGTAACGCCACTTAAAGCCGCTACGCAGACTTTCACTGTGGTGAACCCACGATGAGATATCTTGAGTCAGCTCCAATTGAGGAAGAATGGTATTGATGTCGCCTCGCAGTGGTGCGTTTGCGTGGCGAAGCTTATGGATTTCTGCCGCATCGATGTCGATATGGATGACTTTGGCGTGCGGCGCAAAGGTATCGAGTTTGCCCGTCACACGGTCATCAAAACGCGCACCTACGACAATCAACAGATCCGCTTCTTGAACCACAAGGTTGGCCGCTTTGGTTCCGTGCATACCCAACATGCCTAAGTAGTGAGGGTCATGGCGTTCAATCGTACCTAAGCCTTTCAGAGTGCTTACCGCTGGCATCGGATTCAGACGTAAGAACTCTCTCACTGCATCTGTTGCTTTCGCTAGCTGCACACCGCCGCCGACATACAATACCGGGCGAGTGGATGCCGCCAGTACGTCTTGCGCGCGTTTAATGTCTTCAGCGCTGACGTCTTCGATTTCAGGTGCAACGTAAGGTGGCAGTAATTCTGTTGGGGCTTGAGCAAGCTGAACATCTTTCGCAATATCGACAATGACCGGGCCCGGACGACCCGTTTTGGCCACTTCAAACGCTTCGGCTAGCGTAGGGGCAAGATCTTCAATGTCAGTAACGAGATAACTATGCTTAGTACAGGCGAGAGACATACCAATCACATCCATTTCTTGGAACGCATCGGTACCGATATGAGAGCTGGCAACCTGACCTGTGATGGCTACCAAAGGAACGGAATCAAGGAAAGCGTCGGCTAGGCCGGTAACAAGGTTGGTGGCCCCAGGGCCGGAAGTTGCCATGCACACGGCAACATCTTGAGTGGATCGAGCCATACCGATGGCGGCCATGGCGGCCCCTTGTTCATGACGGCATAAGATGTGCTCGACACCTCCGTCATACAAGGCATCATAGATTGGCATGATGGCTCCACCGGGATAACCAAACACCGTCTTGATGCCTTGCTGTCTTAAAGCGGCTACGACAAGTTGTGCACCAGTCATCGTAAACCTCCTTTGCTACGTTGTGGCTCGTAGCGATTGCCATGTGTGTTGCACTTCATGTGCGCTCCCATTCTTCCCGTTAAACTGTCCGAGGGTTAGACAGATGACAACTTGTAGTTGTAAAAAAACCCCCGGACTTTTCAGCGCGGGGGTTTTTTGTAATTTGTGGTTACCTTTCGCCC
The DNA here is from genome assembly GCF_043102935.1 of Vibrio sp. zbq_1. Taxonomy (NCBI): domain Bacteria; kingdom Pseudomonadati; phylum Pseudomonadota; class Gammaproteobacteria; order Vibrionales; family Vibrionaceae; genus Vibrio; species Vibrio sp. zbq_1. The sequence goes on along the minus strand of NZ_JBICJH010000006.1, from coordinate 25,087 downwards.
ACAAGCCCCCGCGCGGTGCCAATAATGACCACGATAATCAGGGCTAGCAGTGTGTTGATGTGAGCGAATAGGTTCATCTGTCTGTCGTTCTTTTTTCGTTAAATAGTATTGTGTAATGTTCTACGAAAATGTTTGCGTCATTAGTGGTATCACACAAATCCGCTGCATGACAAGCAAAAAGTCATTCTTTTTTCACATTAACTCTCAATTTGGACGCGGTATATAACATAACCACATAGATAAAACATTTGTTTATATAGTGTTCAATAGATTGGGGAGTTTATGGGGCTGGCAATCATTCATAGTCGGGCAAGTGTCGGGGTGCAAGCGCCGTCAGTTAGTGTGGAAGTGCATATCAGTAATGGCATGCCCGGCTTTACTCTCGTTGGGTTGCCGGAGACTACGGTAAAGGAATCCAAAGATCGTGTACGCAGTGCGATCATCAATTCAAATTTCCAGTTTCCAGCCAAGCGCATTACGGTCAATTTGGCCCCGGCAGATTTACCTAAAGAAGGCGGTCGTTTTGATTTGCCTATCGCATTGGGTATTTTGGCGGCTTCAGAGCAAATCGCGACAGATAGGCTCAAAAACTACGAATTTGTTGGCGAATTAGCTCTGTCTGGAGGATTAAGACCTGTCAAAGGCGTGCTTCCTGCCGCATTGGCGGCAAGTAAAGTAGGACGTCATTTGGTGGTGCCTCATGTCAATGGCGATCAAGCAGCGTTGGTGGGCAAAGAGCAACATAAGTCAGCGCAATCCTTACTTGAGGTGTGTGCGGAGTTATGTGGCCAGCATCGTCTCAATCTTTATCAAACTCCGAAGCGAAAAACGGTTGAAAAACATGGTCGAGATCTACAAGACATCATTGGCCAGCAACAAGGCAAGCGTGCTCTAGAAATTGCGGCGGCTGGAAACCACAACCTACTTTTTCTTGGTCCTCCTGGTACAGGAAAAACCATGTTGGCATCGCGTTTATGCGACTTACTGCCGGAGATGAGCGACGAAGAAGCGATGGAAACGGCTTCAGTCGCATCACTGACGCAAAGTGAGATTAATGAGCACAACTGGAAGTCGCGTCCGTTTCGTGCGCCGCACCATTCCAGTTCGATGGCTGCATTAGTTGGTGGTGGCTCGGTGCCAAGACCGGGAGAGATTTCTTTGGCTCACAATGGGTTATTGTTCCTTGATGAAATGCCGGAGTTTGACCGTAAAGTGTTGGACTCGTTACGAGAACCACTGGAATCGGGTGAGATCATCATTTCGCGCGCACAAGGAAAAACGCGTTTTCCTGCTCGTTTTCAGCTGGTGGGCGCGTTGAATCCAAGCCCAACTGGCTATTACGAAGGGAATCAAGCTCGCACTAACCCTCAAGCTATTTTGCGTTACTTAGGTCGTTTATCGGGACCGCTTCTCGACCGTTTTGATATGTCGTTAGAAATTCCATCCTTACCGAAAGGCACGTTGGCGGAAGGTGGTGACCGAGGTGAACCCACGGAACTCGTCAAAGAGCGCGTCAGTCTTGCTCGCGAGAGCATGCTCAATCGAAACGGCAAAGTCAACGCACTGCTCGGCAGCCGTGAGATTGAGGCATTTTGCCCGTTGCAAAAAAGCGATGCGGAATTTCTCGAAACTGCACTCCATCGGCTGGGGTTATCGATTCGTGCCTATCATCGCATCATTAAAGTGGCTCGCACGATAGCGGATTTAGAAGGTGCTGAGCAGATTAAGCGTTCTCATTTGGCGGAAGCGCTCGGGTATCGCGCGATGGACCGATTGCTGAAACAACTCACGGCTCAAGCCGTATAGTGGTCATTTGAGAGGAGTTCGCGGCGAGTATTCACATGTTCGCCGCGAGAACCATGTTAGAAGCTGTAGTTAAAGCCTAACGACAAAAGGTATTCATTTTCGTCATAAAAGGTGATGTTTGAATCGGTTTGGCTATAACCCGCGAAGGAAATGAACGACCAGTTTTGCCAATCAAACACGTTTTGGTATTCGTAAGCGGCAAACAAGCTCAAGGTGTCATCACTGCGCGTTTTCGCAAAAGTTTGGCTCGCCGATTGATAATCTTTGAGTGCATAGCCTGCGGTTAAGGCTAAACGATGACGGTTGATGAACTTAAACCAACTTACGTCAAAGGCATAAGAGTCATACGATTCTGCTTTTCCATCCGCATCTTGGTTGATGTAGGTGAACGCGGGTTGCAGTAGCGATGTTTGGTCTAGTGAAATACGATATTCGCCTTTTACGTAATAAATACTGGCATCACGCGCGAGTGAACGATCGGTGACTTCATCTTGTTCGACATCTTTATCGGCATAAGCTAAATCGAGGGTGAAGTTTCTATCGACCAAACCTTTGATTTGAAATCGATAGGCGTTACCACCTTCATCCGTTGTTTTACGAGCCGTACCTACTTGATAAGGATTACGCCACGTTTCGCCTTTGAGGACGGTCGGAAGGTAAGAGACATCCAATACTGTGCCTGACGGCAGTTCGTACTGATAGCCTAATTGAAAAGCCAGCGTACCGACTGCCACATCGGAACGCGTTGTACCAGCATACACTTGGTGGTTGAGCTGGTGACCAAACGTGTAGGCGATACTTCCGAGTGGCGCTGCGATGACGGTTGTGTCGCTTTCAGCGCTTTGGTTTAACGAGTCGATGGTTTTGCTGTTGTCGGTATTAAAGTTCGATTCCGATGAAATCACACCAGCATTGATTGAGATTTCGCCGCTGAACCCTGCAGTTTCAGCGAGTTGAGCCTGAGCAGCACTGACGACAAAGGCCAAAGGCAAAAGGGTTAGCCTTGGTTTCATTCGTTATCTCCTTGTTGTCGAATGAATATTGTGATTTTGATATGAGTTTGGTTTTACATAAAACAAATCTGACCATTCTCACAAATGTTCCAATGTGGCAACGGAGCAGTATAATTACACGCTGTTTTATTACTCACACCTTATCACTGTTGTTTGGTTATCATGTTGGCATATTTGTTATTTTTTTTTAACGCTTCTTTTGTGATCCTCAATTCTGCGATTTGTTCACTCGTAATTTGTGTTATCGCTATTTTTAAGATCCTACTTCCGACCGCGCAGTTAAAAGCTAAAGGGACGGAAGCAGCCAACAAAGTGATGTGGATTTGGGCGACCGTCAATGCGGGGATTCTTGCCTTGTCTAACCGTGTGGAGTGGGACGTTCAAGGCATCGAGAATCTGAAAAAAGATGGTTGGTATTTGCTGATCAGCAATCACCTCAGTTGGACAGATATTGTTGTGCTGTGCTGCGTATTTAAAGATCGCATTCCAATGCCGAAGTTTTTCCTCAAACAACAACTGCTGTATGTGCCGTTTATTGGTATGGCATGTTGGGCGTTAGACATGCCTTTCATGCGTCGTTACTCTCGTGAGTATTTAATTCGTAACCCTCACAAACGTGGCCAAGATTTGGCAACCACACGTCGTTCGTGTGCCAAGTTCAAGCATACTCCAACCACGGTTGTGAACTACGTGGAAGGTACACGCTTTACTGAAGAGAAGCAGCGTAAAAGCAAAGCGGGCTACCAATACCTGTTGCAACCCAAGTCAGGCGGTATTGCTTACACATTGGCGGCAATGGGCGAGCAGTTTGAGAACATCATTGATGTGACCCTCGCGTATCCAGAGAATACGGACAAACCTTTTAAAGACATGCTGATGGGGCGCATGACTAAGATCGTGGTCCATGTGAAAGTGTTGCCAGTTGATGAGCAGGTGTTAGGGGATTACTTCAACGACAAGCCGTACAAGCGCCAATTTCAGCAATGGTTAGGGGACGTGTGGCAAGAGAAAGACCAACTGCTACAAGAGATTCACAAATAAAAAGGGGAGCCATGTGCTCCCCTGTTTTCTGTGCGTTGCGCTTATTTTAGCGTTAGCAAGTAGTTCACCAGTGCAAAGTACTCATCCATTGATTTAATGCTTTGTGCTTGAACTAGGTATTTGTTATTTACGATAACCGCAGGAACGCCTGTCAAACCGCTGTTTTCGAACTGCTTGTCCATACGACGAACCATTGAATCAACCGCGAAGCCGTTGTAAGCCGCATCAAATTTCTTCGCATCTATGCCTTCATCTAGGAAGATTTGGCGAAGTTCAGCGTCGTCACGAGGTGGTTTGCGCATGTTGTGGATGCGGTTAAACATCACTGGCACCATTTGATCTTCAACCTTCATTGCGACCATCGTGGCGAATGCTTTGCTCATTGAAGGGCCCATGTTGCCACCCATGAACGACACGTGGTTCTTTTGCAGTTTGGTGCCTTCAGGTAGCTGCTTTTTAAGCTGCTGGATAACTGGTTCAAAGGTATTACAGTGTGGGCAGTAGAATGAGAAGAACTCAGTCACTAAAGGCTTCTTTGATACCTCAAGATCCAATACTTTGTAATGTTCACCTTCTTTGAATTGCGCTGCATGTGCCGACAGGCTTAGCATCAGCATAGAAAACAGTGCGAACAGTTTTTTCATCTAAATATCTCCATTTTGAATTGTTCGGCCTGACTTACCATTGAGGCATTAAAGACAGTGGTGCTTCTTCTAAGCTGGCAATCTGCTCTTTAAATGCAAGGACCTGACCTTCCCAGTATTTTGGCTCATTAAACCATGGAAAAGCGAGTGGAAATGCCGGGTCATGCCAACGTTTTGCTAGCCATGCCATATAGTGCACCATTCGTAGACCGCGAAGCGGCTCGATTAGTTTCAATTCCGCAGCGTTAAAATCGCAAAACTCTTGATACGCCTCTAAAATGATGTCCAGTTGCATCAGCTTATCTTGGCGTTCGCCGTTAAGTAGCATCCACAAATCTTGTACGGCAGGGCCGTTGCGCGAGTCATCTAAATCGACAAACATTGGGCCGTCGCGCCACAAGATGTTACCCGGATGGCAATCGCCATGCAGACGAATCGTTGCGAAGCTGCCTTGCCAGTGGTTTTCGATGGCTTTGATGAGCATGTCCAAGTCATTGAAAAAGCTGTTTTCTAAATGCATCGGGATCATATTGGCGTTTTGCAAAATCTCACGTGGTTGGTAGAGATACTCTTGCAAACCAATGGTAGGGCGATGTTGAAAAGCTTGTCGGCTGCCGACTTTATGGATGCGTCCTAAAAAGCGACCAACTCCTTCAAGTTGCTCTAAGTTATCGACTTCAAACTGACGACCGCCCACGCTTTCGAAGAGAGCGAACCCATAGCCTTGATAGTGGTGCAGGGTGTTGCCATTGATGCGTACGGGTGGGGCGACGGGGATTTCGTTATCAATCAGCTCAAGCGTGAAATCGTGCTCTTCTTGAATCTGCTCGTTGCTCCAACGTTCCGGACGATAGAACTTCACGACGTAGCGACGGCGCTCTTCATCGGTAAATTGGTACACTCGGTTTTCGTAACTGTTGAGAGGCAGAAAGCCCGATTCAGCACGAATGCCAATGCTTTCTAACGCGTACCACATGAAATCAGGGGTGAGGGCGTCAAAGTTAAACATACTTTGGGACATATAAATAAAAAGGCTCATTACTGAGCCTTTTTCCATTAATTATCGACGTTGTCGTTACAGCTTTTTGATAAACCGACTTTCAACTTCGATAGTGAATTCGTTGCTCTTATCGGTGAGTATAAACTGAATTGTGGTGATCGCAGAGTTTAGCTTGTCAGGATCGGCACCAAGGCTCATTGGCAAGTTCAACACTTCCCCTGGCTCAACTTGAATTGTTTGTTTGCCGTACCAACTCACATCGTTCAATCCTTTTACATCCAGATTGTATTCTTGGACTTGTTGAGTTTTGTTGATCACTTTTAGGGTGTAGGTGTTTTCTACTTCGCCAGCGTTGTTCACGCGGAACAGTTGGTTACGGTCGCGAATCACGCTCATGCCCGCAGGATCGACGGCGGCGATTTGAGCGAAGAACAGACCAATCATCACCAAGAGTACCGCGCCATAGCCCAGTAGCTTAGGTCGCATCACTTTGGTGTGTTTGCCCGATAGACGGTGTTCGGTGGTGTAGCTGATTAAGCCTTTTTCGTAGCCCATGCGATCCATAGTGTTGTCACACGCATCAATACAAGCGCCACAGTTGATACATTCATACTGCAAGCCGTCACGGATATCGATGCCAGTTGGACACACCTGCACACATAGGTCACAGTCAATACAGTCACCTAAGCCCAGTTGTTTTGGATCGGCTTTACGTGAACGCGGACCGCGCTTTTCACCACGTTTGGTATCGTAACCGACGATGAACGTGTCTTTGTCGAACATCGCTGATTGAAAACGCGCGTAAGGACACATGTGAATACACATGATTGAGCGCATCCAACCTGCGTTGCCGTAAGTACAGATGGCAAAGAACATGACCCAGAATACTGGCCAGAAGTTCGCGTTGAAGGTGAAGAAATCAATCACCAGCTGTTTCATCGGTACAAAGTAACCAACAAAGGTGAAGCCTGTGGCGAGTGCGATAGCAAACCAAGCGATGTGCTTGAGTGTTTTACGCATGGCTAAGTTGGCGGTGAGTTTATTGGCGTCTTGTTTGCGACGTTTATTCGCGCTGCCTTCGAGTTTTTCTTCAAACCAGATGTACATGAAGGTCCACACGGTTTGCGGGCAGAGATAGCCACACCAGACTCGGCCTAAAAAGGTGGTAATGAAGAACAGGCCAAACGCGGCGATCACAAAGAGCAGAGCGAGTAGGGTCAGATCTTGCGGATAAAGCGTGGTGCCGAAAAAGTTGAACTGCTGGTTGCCGATATCAAGCAAGATCGCTTGTCGCTCGCCGTATGGGATCCACGGTACCAAAGCAAACAGTAGCAGTAAGAACCAACCACCGTAGCGACGCAGTTTTTGGTAAGTCCCTTTACTTTCTCGAACGTAGATGCGATTACTTGGGTTAAAACGATCCCCGTTTCCTTTGTGGGTTTTCGGGTTAAAAGTCTTGGGAGTCACATCTTTGATATCGATCTTATCCTGACTCATGCACTCATCCTTCTTAGGCTTTTTTATAATGTACGGCGGCATTTCTGGTGATGTCGCTCTGTGACATTGCTATTAATTATTTTAGTTAATACTGATAAACGGCGATTATACAAGCAATAACAATTCCTTTTCTTTAACGCAGTCTACGTTTAACAACAAAAGTCAGTACAGTTAACCTAATAAACGGCTGAACAGTTATAACTGTATTAAAAATCTATTTGATTTAGTTATAAAAAAAGCGACTCTGAGGAGTCGCTTCGAAAGTCGTGAGACGTGTTTATTTGATGATGCCGCGAGCACGTAAGATGGCGGTTTTGAAGTCATCTTCTTGGTCTTTCTTCAGGCCCGGGATCATTTCGTCTTTGCTGCTGTTGCGCATTTTAAGATGGTAGATCAGTACGTCGTCGGAGAGATCTTCCAACTTGCCTTCGTAGCCTGCCTCTTGCGCCAGTTTGACGATGAATTGCAGCAGGTTCATTTCTTGGTCTTTTTGCCACTCAGGCTCTAATAGCTCAAGTAGCTCTTCTATGCGATGACACTTCATTTCTTTCTCCACAATATTTATAAGTATTTGCGCTTAAGGTATCAAATTGCATCGCGAAGACAAATAGAAAAGGAAGGAAAAGAAAAAGCGCAGCTGGCGCCGCGCTTTTGGTTAAGCTGCTTTGATAACTTTGGTTGTAACACTCGACACTATTGCTGTCTTCTCAACCAGTGTCATAGCTGGCGCAACTTGTTTTGCCTTAGATGCAGTAGTGAAGCCACTGCGGCGGCGCATTGCACTTGTATTGGTGTGTGCGAACCTGACTGTAGTTGGGCGCATTCGATTACCTAACTGCCAGGCATATCCATTGCCGATGTAATGGCCTGATTCATTATGAGTTGAGCTTCAACTGCTTGAAGGGTGGCTCTTTTGGCTTTCGCCAGTCCAATAAATGAGTCAGGAATACCGATATGCATGCATATCATGTATAGGTTAGCACCCTTGTTATAATTGGTCGATAGTTGAGCAATTGAATTCTCTCGATTTTGTTATTTTGTCGCTCGGATCGACGCAAAAATTTGTTTTGATCCCATGATCAGCAGTAGTAGTATGAGATCTCGACAAAGGAGGTGCATATGTCATTTTTGAAGAAGACACTTGCGAGCTTTGGGATCGGCAGCGCTAAGGTAGATTCGATTCTAAATCAGGATGTGCTTTATCCCGGTCAAAGTGTGGATGTTTCTATTCACGTTTATGGTGGCGCGACAGAACAAGCGATCGATAATATCGATATGAAGCTTTGTTGCCGTTACATCGCAGAGGCTCCGGACGACCGTGGTGCGCGAGAAGGGCACAGCATGCGTCGAGTACCGCAAACGCATGTCTTGGCGAAATGGAATCTCCCGTACGCCTTTACGATTCATCCTGGTGAAGAGCGCACCTTCGACGTCAAACTCGACGTGCCTTGGAACACACCAGTGACCATCGGCGATGCAAAAGTCTGGCTAGAAACCGGCTTAGATGTGGCGATGGCGCTTGACCCTACCGACAAAGACATTCTCACCGTTAGACCCGACCCACTTATGGATGCCATATTGTCAGCGTTTGAAGCCCAAGGCTTGCGTATTCGCCAAGTCGAATGTGAAGAGGTAAAAGGTTTCGAACTGCCATTTGTACAAGAGTTTGAAATGGTGCCCACTGATGGCCCGTATCATGGCGTATGGCGCGAGTTAGAGTTTGTCGCGCATCGTGATGAGCAAAACCTCAAGCTTTGGTTTGAGATTGACCGCACTCGCAGTGGCTCTCGCGGTATGCTTGCCAGCTTGCTCGGCAGTGGAAAACTCAAGCGCGAACTGTGTATTCCGGTGACAACAAACCTGGAAGAAGTGGGTGAGCTTGTCCTCAATTACCTCGACCAAACGACCGCGATTCACGAGCCTTAATTTTAGCTTACACGTGTACGCTTAATGTGCCATACTAGAGCGAATATTCCAAACTCTAGTATAGGCGCATTGATGTCCTCACCGCAGAAACCTCAATACAGTCAAAGTGAAGAGCTCGCCAACACCATCACGCACGGTATTGGGATGATTTTCGGCATTGTCGGGTTAATCCTGTTGTTAATCAAAGCGACAAACCACCAAGCTGACACATTGACCGTGACAAGCATGGCGATCTACGGCTCCAGTATTATTGTGCTGTTTTTAGCCTCAACGCTGTACCACGCGATCCCTCATCCTAAAGCGAAACGCTGGCTGAAAACCTTCGACCATTGCGCTATTTATCTGCTTATTGCTGGCAGTTACACGCCATTTTTGTTGGTGAGTTTACGCACGCCACTTGCGTTTGGCTTGATGATAGTTATCTGGAGCATTGCTCTGCTCGGCATCATCATGAAGGTCGCGTTTGTTTATCGCTTTAAGAAGTTGTCGCTGATGACTTATTTGGTGATGGGATGGCTGTCGTTGATTGTGATTTATCAGCTGGCGATCAATCTGGATATCGGTGGACTTACGCTGCTTGCGGTGGGCGGTTTGGTGTACTCGCTAGGGGTGATTTTCTACGTTGCGAAGCGTATCCCCTTTAACCATGCGATTTGGCACGGCTTCGTTTTAGCGGGTTGTGTGTGTCACTTCTTCGCGATTTATTACTTTGTCGAGCCTATCTAAATTTCGCGACCTAAGCCTCACGCGTCAGCGTGGCAAGATACGCTCGACAAAGAATATCAGACCCGTATTAGCGAGTTTTCACTTCTAACACTTTGGCAGAAAACTGGTACTGCTGAGATTGCGGCACGGCCAGTTTAATGCTCTTACCTTGTTCTGCTTGCTGTGGTCGCAGGTAGGTATCCGCCATTCGTTTGATGGATTGCCAAACCGTGACCTTTTCTTTCGCCAGTTGCTTGCCAGACATATCAAACACTTGTACCTCCACTTCCACCTGAATGACAGATTGAGAGCTTTGGTTGGTGATAGACGTTGGCAGTACCAGTTCATCACCTTCGTAGCTCGCAGAGCCAATCAGTACGTCGACCCCTGAGTCAGACAACTGCATGGTTGGCTTTTTCGCGTTCACAACCACGGTTGTACCGACGGTTTTTGTTACGACCGGAATTGTCGCAATCGCAGGAGCTGCGACAGTTTCAACCGCGCTTGTTGTGGTTTGGGCTACGGCCTCTTTTGGCGCAGAACTTGTCATCACGTATTCCCAAGTAAAGTCATCGTTCAACTTCACTTCTCGACCGTCGGCTAAAGTGACGACTTCAGCTGCGTAGGCGGATGAGGTGGCGAGTAGGGTCGCCAGAGTGATCCATGTTTTCATTGTCATACCTTTTATTTGTGTCTGCTTAACGGCGCCAAAACGCAGGGAAGAACAGTACAAGAATAGTCAGAATCTCCAAGCGGCCCATCAACATACCAAAGCTTAGAAGCCATTTAGCGGCATCTGGTAGTGGCGCGAAGTTACCGGTTGGGCCGATCACGCTACCCATGCCAGGACCCACGTTGGCAACGGCGGTGATTGAGCCAGAAATGCTGGTCACGGGATCAAGACCAAGGGCACTTAAACAGCCAGCGATAAAGATTATGGTGATAAAGAACATCAACCCAAACGCCACCACAGAGCGCACGATGTCGTCGTTCACAGGACGTTGGTTGTAACGTTGCACGAAAACGCCGGATGGATGAATCAGTTTCATGATCTGTTTGTTCAACAGCGTCATAGCAATTTGGAAACGGAAGATTTTAATCCCGCCTGCGGTTGAGCCAGAACATGCCCCAGCCATCATTAAGAAGGCAAAGAGCGTGGTTGGCAGAGCGCCCCAAGCGGTGAAATCTTCCAAGCCGAACCCAGTGGTTGTCACCACAGAAACGATGTTGAACATCGACACTCGCAGGGCATCCAAAATGGTGTAACCATCGCGAATCACTAGCCAAGCGGCAACCACCAAGCTTGAGAACAAGAATAAGTATGCAAAGCCTCGTACCTGTGCATCTTTGACCAGAATATCGATGCTGCGTTTGCGTAGAGCGGCAACAAACAATAGAAATGGCAGACCGCCCAAGAACATGAAAGTGGTCGCGACCCAGTGCGCGCCGTTGGAGAAGTTGTTCATTGAGCTATCGGAGGTCGAGTAACCGCCGGTAGATAGGGTGGTAAAGGCGTGGTTGATCGCTTCAAACAGGTTCATGCCCGTCAGAACATAACCACCAATGCACATGCCCGTTAAGATCAGATACACCAACACGATGTTCTTCGCTACGGTTTTGGCTCTTGGGCTGCTTTTATCTGACCAGTCGGACGACTCTGTTTGGAACAGCTTCATACCACCGACGTTCAACATGGGTAGGATTGCCACCGCCATTACGATAAAGCCAATGCCACCCAGCCATTGCAAGATGGAGCGCCATAACAAAATGCTCGGCGCCATGTTGTCCAAGCCACTGAGCACTGTGGAGCCCGTGGTGGTGATCCCCGACATGGTTTCGAAGTAGGCATCGGTGAAGCTGATGTGGTTAATGAACACAAATGGCAACGCGGCGAACGCGCTGGCGATGGTCCAGACCAAACTGGTGATGAGGAACATGTCGCGCACACTGAGTTTGAACTTGGCGGTTCGGCCAATCGTCAAACAGATGAAGGCGGCAAGGTGCGTGATCACAACGGCTTGGGCGAAATCGAGGAAACCGCCCGTACCTGTGAAGAAAGCGACCAAAGTCGGCACGTACATAAAAAGGGCCAGTTTGGATAAAACCAGCCCGATAACAAACAGTACGGGACGTAAGTTGACCATAGGAAAATCCTAGAGGAAGAATGGGCTCGGCTGGAACAGCGCTTCGACGTCTGGTACGTACTTTTTGTCGACCAAGAACATCACGACGTGGTCATCTTGCTCGATGACGGTACGATCGTGTGCGATAAGAACTTCTTCGCCACGAACGACAGCACCAATGGTGGTTCCCGGTGGCAGTTTAATGTCGCCAATCGCTCGGCCAACCACTTTGGATGTGGTTTCGTCACCGTGCGCTACGGCTTCGATAGCTTCCGCCGCACCGCGACGCAGAGACGATACGTTTACGATGTCTGCACGGCGAACGTGCGTCAGCAAGGCGGAAATGGTTGCTTGCTGTGGTGAGATGGCCACATCAATCACGCCGCCTTGGACTAAGTCAACGTACGCGCCGCGTTGGATCAGTACCATCACCTTCTTCGCGCCCATGCGTTTTGCCAGCATAGCGGACATGATGTTGGTTTCATCTTCGTTGGTGAGAGCGATGAATACGTCAACTTGGTCGATGTTTTCTTCAGTCAGCAGTTCTTGGTCTGCGGCATCGCCACAGAACACGATGGTGTTCTCTAATTGTTCAGACAGCTTTTCTGCACGCTGATAGTCGCGCTCAATCAGCTTCACGCTGTAAGTTTGCTCTAGGCGTTTTGCCAAGCTTGCGCCGATGTTACCCCCGCCAACAATCATGATGCGGCGGTAAGGTTTTTCTAGGCGCTGTAGTTCACTCATTACAGAGCGAATGTGGTTGCTTGCGGCGACGAAGAACACTTCATCATCGGCTTCAATAATGGTGGTGCCTTGCGGGCGAATCGGACGGCCTTGACGGAAAATCGCTGCCACACGGGTATCGATGTGCGGCATGTGCTCACGCAAAGCAGACAGCGCGTTACCCACCAACGGGCCACCGTAGTAGGCTTTTACCGCCACTAGGCTGACTTTCTGTTCAGCAAAGCTCACCACTTGCAGCGCGCCTGGGTATTGGATCAGACGTTCGATGTAGCTCGTAACGAGTTCTTCTGGGGCGATAAGGTGATCGACAGGAATGGCGCCAGATTTAAACAGGGCTTCTTTTTCTGCCAAGTATTCTGGAGAGCGAATACGTGCAACGCGGTTTGGGGTGTTGAATAGAGTGAACGCGACCTGACAGGCGGCCATGTTGGTTTCATCAGTGTTGGTTACTGCGACGAGCATATCGGCGTCTTGCGCGCCAGCTTCGTGCAGCACGTCTGGGTGGCTCGCATGGCCATTGACCACACGCAGGTCGTATTTGTCCTGCAATTCACGCAGTCGGTCGGCATTGTTGTCGACGATGGTGATGTCGTTGTTTTCACCCACTAGGTTTTCTGCCAGTGTGCCGCCAACCTGACCTGCACCAAGAATAATGATCTTCATACTCTTTTCTCGTTATCTGAAAAAGGCGATTGAAATCACTCCAATCGCCCTATTTAGCATGCTGTTACGCGCGTGTTTTTGTTAGCACTGCGTAGTAGAAACCATCCATATCTTCTTCGCCTGGTAGAATTTGACGACCAGGCTGGTCGGGATCAGAATCCAGCAGTTGCGCATCCGCGGTACGTGCTAAAAACGCTTTTACTTGCTCCACGTTTTCTTGCGGTGTGATTGAACAAGTCGCGTAAACCATTGTGCCGCCGGGTTTCAGTTGCGTCCACATGGCATCAAAAATTTCACTTTGCAGCTCTGCTAATGCGGCGATGTCGTCTGCACGACGTAGCCATTTGATGTCTGGGTGACGACGAATCACGCCAGTCGCAGAACATGGGGCATCCAGCAAAATGCGATCAAATTGCTCGCCTTGCCACCATTCTTGTGGATTACGCGCATCACCGCAAACCACTTTTGCCTGAAGGTTGAGACGCTTCAGGTTTTCATGCACACGTTTCAAGCGTGTGTCGTCACAATCAATCGCGACTACTTCACTGCCCGACGTGCGCTCTAGAATGTGCGCAGTCTTGCCACCTGGCGCAGCACAGCAATCTAAAATCAGTTCGCCGTCTTGTGGTTTTAGGTAGTTGATCGAAAGCTGCGCCGCCGCATCTTGTACCGAAACCCAACCTTTATCAAAACCAGGTAGCTTCATCACGTCACATGGTGCGGCCAATTTTATGGCGTCCATTGCTTCTGTGTGTGGCGTGCTATCAATGTTTTCATTTTTGAGTAGCGCAAGGTATTCATCACGAGTGTGGTGTTGATGGTTCACACGCAGCCACATTGGTGCTTTTTGGTTGTTCGCTTCAACAATGCTTTCCCATTGCTGTGGATAGGCCTCTTGCAGCAGTTTTAGTAACCAGCTTGGGTGACCGTACTTGCCAGCGTTGTTGCTGACGGCCATTTGGTCGAGTTCTTCTTGGTTGCGTTGGTAGTTACGCAATACAGCGTTAATCAAACCACGCAGACGAGGACCTTTCAGCTCTTTAGTGCCTTCAACCGTTTCACCGACAGCTGCGTGCGCAGGAATGCGCATGAAGCTCAGTTGGTAAATACCAACCAGAATTAGGTGATGGAATACACGTTGTTTGCCTTTGAGCGGCTTATCCATCAATTGGTTTGCGATCATTTCTAGGCGAGGTAGGTAACGTAGCGCACCGTAACAGATCTCTTGTAGCAGAGCGTGGTCACGAGGTCGTACCGTTTGTTGAGCCGCTGGAAGAGCGCTTGAAAGTGAGTGGCCCTTGTCGACGACAAGATACAGGACGTTAGCAGCCGCAGCGCGAACATTCATGATGAGTACCTTAAAGTAAAGGAGGGCATCTCTGCCCTCTAAAAGTTCGTATTATTGGGGATGATAACCCCTAGTATGGCTTAAACCAGCAGAGTGCCGACTTCAAACCAAGCAGCACGTGAGTTCAGAATATCCTGAACTGACATGGCTTTTTTGCCAGGAACTTGCAGTTGCTCTAGCACCAGTACACCGTTGCCTGTCACAACATAGATACCGGTTTTATCTGCTTGCACGATGGTGCCGGCTGGCTTGTCACTGGTTTGCTCTGCCACACGGCTTTGCCATACTTTGATGCTGTTTTCTGCTGCCTCAAAGTGGCTCATTGGCCATGGGTTAAATGCACGAACGCAGCGCTCAATGTGCGCCGCATCGTCGTTCCAGTTGATGCGTGCTTCTTCTTTGCTGAGTTTTTTCGCATAGTTCGCTAGCTCATCGTCTTGCTTCACTGGCACTGCTTTACCCGCAGCAATGTCTGCTAGGCAGTTGATCAGGGCTTCTGGGCCAAGCTCAGCCAATTTTTCGTACATTGAAGCGCTGGTATCTGTCGCTTCGATTGGCAGAGTTGCAATCTTCAGCATATCACCAGTGTCGAGACCGATGTCCATCTGCATAATGGTCACGCCAGTTTCTGCATCGCCCGCCCAAATAGAGCGTTGGATTGGAGCCGCACCACGCCAACGAGGTAGGATAGAACCATGTACGTTGATACAACCCAGTTTAGGGGTATCAAGAACCGCTTGTGGCAGGAGCATACCGTACGCCACGACAACCATGAGATCGGCGTTCAGGTCGGCAAGTTCTTGTTTCGCTTCGTCGGACTTAAAGCTTTCAGGTTGGTAAACCGGGATGTTGTGTTCCAGCGCCAGTTGTTTTACCGGTGGCGCAGCCAATTTCTTGCCACGACCCGCTGGACGATCTGGGTTTGTGTAAACCGCGATTACTTCATGCTCCGAAGACAACAACGCCGCCAAGTGACGGGCGGCGAAATCCGGAGTACCTGCAAAGACAATACGTAAAGACTGACTCAAGGTAGACTTCCTTCTAATTGGTATGGTTCGAGATTAAGCGTTTTGCTGCTTCTCGTTAAAGCGTTTGATTTTTGCTAGCTTGTCCTGAATGCGTTTGCGTTTCAGTGGTGATAGGTAATCCACGAATAGCTTACCTTGTAGGTGATCAAGCTCGTGTTGAACACAAATCGCTAGCAGGTCGTCGGCTTCAAAGGTGAACTCTTTGCCATCACGATCCAGTGCTTTAACGGTAACTTCTGCAGCGCGAGGCACAAGTGCGCGTGCACCTGGTACCGACAGACAGCCTTCTTCGATGCCATCTTCGCCACGCTTTTCCAGAATCTCAGGGTTGATTAGCACCATCGGCTCATCGCGAGTTTCTGAAATATCAATCACTACGATACGTTTGTGGATATCAACCTGCGTTGCAGCAAGGCCAATACCTTCTTCGTCGTACATGGTTTCAATCATGTCATCGACGATTTTTTGAATCTCAGGAGTCACCGCGTCAACAGGCTTCGCGACCGTGCGCAGGCGATCATCTGGGAATGTTAATACTTGTAATACAGACATATTCACTCGAAATATTGAACTGTGCCGAAACAGCACAAACCTTGTTGGCTCAATTCTAGACATTTTATAGCCTAAATGACAGCATCCTTGCACCAATTTCCATTCTGGTTCCTGCTTAACAGACCAAGGACGAGGGTCATGAATCGAATTTTCCGCAACGTTGCCAGTGTTACGTTGCCGTTACTTTTCTCTTTCAACGCTGTAGCAAATGTGGATGCTAAACCACTGACTGTTAAAGATGATGCGCCACAAACGTATGTAGTCGTGAAGGGCGATACGCTATGGGATATTTCGGCCATGTACTTAGATAGCCCGTGGTTGTGGCCTCGTTTGTGGCAAGTCAATCCAGACATCGATAACCCTCATTTAATTTATCCCGGAGATAAGCTGTCTTTGGTGTGGATTAACGGTCAGCCCGTGTTGAGCCTAAAACCGGTTAAGAAGCTGAGCCCGAAAGCACGCATCACAGAAAAGAAAGCCGTACCAACGGTAGCGGAAAGTTTGGTGATGCCGTATCTCAAATCGGATCGGTTGCTGGATCAAGGTGCGTTGAACAATGCTGCAAAAGTGATGGGCAGCAGCAAAGGCAGTAAGTATCTGACGGCAGAAGATGTGCTGTACATCGATGGCAAGCAGACCGCTACAGGCTGGGCTATTTACCGACCGGTAGAAACCTTTTCGCGTGACGATGTGTCTAAAGAGATCACTGCGCTGCGTTTGATTGCCAAAGGCGAACTCGTTGAAGCTTCGAGCGATTATTCTGGTGTGAAGATCACGTCTCAATTGCAAGAAATCCTGCGCAACGATATCGCTTTGCCAAATCAATCGGTTGAGAACACTGACTTCACAACAACGTTCTACCCTATGCCGTCGCCACAAGGCAGTTCTGCAAAGTTGCTAGGCAATATCGAAGGTATTCGCTTTAGCTCAACCAACCAAGTTGTGGTGATTGATAAAGGGACGTCTGACAGTCTGAAACAAGGCAGTGTGTTTGATTTAAAAGAAGACGCGCATCCGGTTTACAAAGATGGCGATGAATTCAAGAAAGAGTTTGGTGTCCTCGATAAGAAAATAACCTTACCTCAAAGCAAGGTTGGCGAGTTGCTGGTCATTCGTCCTTATGAGTACTTTAGCTTGGCGTTGATCACAACCAGCACTAAACCCATCAATAAAGAGGTCTCTGTGGTTTCGCCTCTGACGCAAGAGCCGACCACCAATGAAACCACGCAATAACGACAGTGACCTTGCTGCCTGGCTTAAGCTGAGTTGCTTGCCAGGCATCGGTGGGGTCAAAATGAATAAGCTGCTCGCCAAAGATACGCCTCGCAATATCATCAATTCCTCTTCTGATCAGCTCTATCAATTGGGTTTGACGAACAAACAGTTGCAAGCTTGGGCTTCGGCCGATAAAGAGGTCGATGCTTGTTTAATGTGGCTAGCCACTTCTACAAATCATCACATCCTGACGCTGGCCGATCCTTTATATCCCCCTTTACTCAAGCAAGTTGTCGCTCCGCCTCCGTTGTTATTTGTCGAGGGGAATCCTACCTTTTTATCGCAACCACAAATAGCCATGGTGGGCAGCCGTAACGCCAGTTTTGATGGTTTACACCATGCTCGTCAATTTGCGGCAGAGTTGGCTCAGCAAGAATTGATTGTCACTAGCGGCTTAGCGCTTGGGATTGATGGCCATGCTCATGATGGTGCGCTACAAGCGGGAGGTAAGACGATAGCTGTGCTGGGGTCTGGTTTAGAACATATTTATCCTGCTCGTCATCGTAGTTTAGCGCAGCGAGTAACAGAGAATGGAGCACTGGTTTCTGAGTTTCGTCCCAATGCCAAGCCTCGAGCAGAAAACTTTCCGCGTCGAAACCGTATCATTAGCGGCTTATCGTTAGGTGTGTTAGTGGTGGAAGCGGCCGAGAAAAGTGGCTCGCTTATTACCGCGCGTTATGCCCTTGAGCAAGGGCGAGAAGTGTTTGCGCTGCCGGCCTCAATTAATGCTCGCAATGCTAGTGGTGGTAACCAATTGATTCGCAACGGTGCCTGCCTCGTAGAGAAAACCCAAGATATCCTCGATGAAATACAGTCTTTACTCGATTGGTCTGTTAATCAAAGTATCGATTTATTTTCTACGTTAAATGATGAAGAAGAATTGCCATTTCCTCAGCTGTTAGCTAACGTAGGAAGTGAAGCTACACCGGTTGATATTCTTGCAAACAGGACCAATATACCTGTCCAAGAAGTCATGATGCAGCTCTTAGAGCTTGAGCTCTCTGGGCATGTTGTTGCGGTTTCAGGTGGCTATATTCGAAAGGGGAGGGGCTAGCTATGATGATGGATATACTGATGTATCTATTCGAAACCTACATCCATAGCGATGCAGAGTTACAGGTCGAACAAGACGAGTTGGAAGAAGAATTGCTTCGCGCTGGCTTCCAACAAAAAGATATCTATAAAGCCCTTGTCTGGTTAGAAGAGCTCGCAGCGCTGCAGCAAAGTGATACATCTTCTGCGATTTCGGCTTGTATCGCGTCATCATCGACTCGTATCTACACTGCGAAAGAGATGCAGCGTTTGGATTTGGAGTGCCGAGGCTTTTTATTGTTCCTTGAGCAAATCAATGTGTTGACGACAGAAACTCGTGAAATGGTGATTGACCGAGTGATGGGTCTAGAAACGAGCGAGTTTGAGCTTGAAGACCTCAAATGGATCATTTTGATGGTGCTGTTTAATGTGCCTGGCAATGAAAACGCTTATACGCTAATGGAAGAGCTGTTGTATACCAAGGAACAAGGGATTCTTCACTAACCCAATCTAGGCAAGTTCGAGTTTAGCTAGCAAGAACGCGAGCTTGTCTTTTGGTGTGTTTTTCACGAAACGGTAAGTATGAGTAGTAAAATCGACAACACCCTTTTCTCTGCCCATGAACACGCATTGGAACACGAGCCGTGTCCTAAATGTGGCAGCGACTTGACCCTCAAACATGGCAAACACGGTCCCTTTCTTGGCTGTAGCCACTACCCAAGCTGTGATTACATCAAAGCCCTGCACAACAATGATGGACACATCGTCAAAGAGCTTGGCGTTCCTTGTCCAGATTGTGGTAACGAGTTGGTATTACGCCAAGGGCGTTATGGCATGTTTGTTGGTTGCTGTAACTATCCGGCGTGCCATCATATTGAGTCGATTAATCAACCTGAGCCAGAAAAGCAGCCGCAAGAGCAACACGCGTGTCCTGAATGTGGTAAAGGTCATTTAGTTGAGCGTAAAACGCGCTTTGGTAAAACTTTCTACGCATGTGATAACTACCCTAAATGCAAATTTGCAGTGAATCTCCCTCCGGTTAAAGGGAGATGCGAAGAATGTGGTTTTACTTTGTTGGTGGAGAAGAAACTCGCCAGTGGTGTGAAATTGCAATGTGCCAACCGTAAGTGCCAGCACACCCAACAAGGGTAAATACATCAAAGGAATTAAAAAGGGTCGCATCGTGCGACCCTTTGTGGTTTTTGGGGCTAGATTTTAGCGTTATGCTTGTTTCGCAAACTCGTGCACGGCTGGGAATGCCATTGGATCTAAAACATCCGCGAGAGCGCACAATCTACGGTACAATTCTCCTGGGTAGTCACCGCATACGTTGATGTGACCCATTTTGCGTCCTTCACGTTTCTCTTTGCCGTACCAATGGATGTGACAACCATCCATTGCGAGCAATGCTTCTGGTAACGTATCTTCACCAAGAATATTCACCATTGAGGTTTCGCGAATCAGTTTGGTGCTGCCTAACGGCAAGCCGCACACGGCGCGCAGATGGTTTTCAAACTGACAAGTTTCCGCACCTTGCTGTGTCCAGTGACCGGAGTTGTGCACGCGTGGGGCAATCTCATTGACTAACAGTGTGCCATCGACATCAAAGAACTCGAGTGCCAATACGCCAACGTAATCCAGGCTATCTGCGACGGCCGTGAACATCTGCTTGGCTTGGGCTTGCAGCTCTGGCGCATCAATCGCGGTGGATAAGCTCAATACGCCATTGGTATGAACGTTTTCTGCTAGAGGGTAAACTTCAACACTGCCGTCTTTGCCACGCGCACCAACTAAAGAGACTTCACGGTTAAATGGCACAAACTCTTCAGCCACAATCGCTTGAGTTGGTGTTGCTGCAATGCACTCCGACATTTCTGCCCAGATCGTCTCGGTCTGAGCCGCTTCTTTCAAGCGCCATTGGCCTTTACCATCGTAACCACCCAATGCACTTTTCAGCACCATAGGCATGCCAACATGTTCAATTGCGCGTTCAAAATCTTCACGTGTCTCAATCACGTAGTACTTTGCATTACGCACACCAGCATTATCGAGTAGCGCTTTTTCAACACGGCGGTCACCGCCTGCTTTGATGGCTTCGGTACTAGGGAGGAACTTGCCACTTAATTCACAGATGTCGAGTACATCGTGAGGAATATGTTCGAATTCTGCGGTGATCGCATCCACTTGTTCAATGGCATTTTCCAAACCATGACCAAGCACCTGTTGGGTAAGAGGATGGACAACGTTACCGCTGCCGACATCGTAAGCCGAGATTTGGATGTTCAGTGGTGCACCAGCCAGAGACATCATGCGAGCCAACTGACCTGATCCGAGAACCAGTACATGCATCTGATTAATCCTCAGCTGGATTTGGGTTAGCCAGTACGGTTTCCGTCTGTTCATTGCGGAACGCTTCTACCTTCGCCATGATGCTTTCGTCATGAGTGCCTAGGATTTGTGCCGCTAAGATGCCCGCGTTTGCAGCGCCCGCTTCGCCAATCGCTAACGTGCCGACTGCAATGCCTTTTGGCATTTGTACAATAGATAGCAAAGAGTCCATGCCTTTTAGAGCGCGAGATTGAACCGGAACGCCAAGTACAGGCAAACTGGTGAAGGCTGCCGCCATTCCCGGTAGGTGAGCTGCACCACCGGCACCTGCGATGATCACTTTGATGCCGCGTTCTTTCGCGCTGCTAGCGTAATCGGCTAATAGTTGAGGAGTACGGTGAGCTGACACCACCTTTGTTTCGTAAGGCACACCAAATTGATCCAGCATGTCTGCTGCTAGTTTCATGGTTGGCCAATCGGATTTAGAACCCATGATGATACCGACTTTCATCTCAAACTCCTTCAAGCTGCAAAATTAGGTGAGCTGATAAATTTGTGCGCATTATACGGGGATTTTTATCTCAAGCAAACGTTTGCGTCTTGTTGTTGACGCTATTGATACATTTTATAAAAAAATTGCTTTAGTGTCTGAGAATGAATATTTGTACACTTAGTGAAAATAATACAGTCAGACAATCAGGAAGTATTCGGTGGATAACTTTGAACAAGTGCTCAACGCACTACAACAAGGCGAAGTGATTGCCTACCCAACAGAAGGGGTTTTTGGTGTCGGATGCGATCCAGATAACCCAGAAGCAATTCAAAAACTGCTGGATCTCAAGCAGCGTCCGGTGGAAAAAGGGCTGATTCTTATCGCCGCAAGTTATGAGCAGCTCTTGCCATATATTGATGAATCTCAACTGACTCCAGAACAATTAGCGACCGTTCATGCAACTTGGCCTGGTCCATACACTTGGATCATGCCAGCGAGCGATAAAGTATCCAACTGGGTTTCAGGACAGTTTGATTCAATTGCAGTTCGTGTGACTGATCATCCTTTGGTTCAAAAGATGTGTAATGCATTCGGAAAGCCGTTAACCTCTACCAGCGCGAATCTTTCCGGCTTGCCACCGTGTATGACCACGGAAGAGGTAGAGCAGCAATTGGGTGACAAGCTGGTGGCCATTCTTCGTGGTGAAACCAGCGGTCGTGATAAACCCAGCGAGATTCGTGACGCCAAAACTTCACAAATATTAAGACAGGGCTAACCCTGCTTGCCAGCCATCAATAGGTATCACGTAATAGGTAATAACGTATGTCAGCAATCGATAAGTACGCCGTAAAGCAGTTCCTGATGTCACTTCAGGACTCCATTTGTCAGCAGTTAGAACAAGAAGATGGAAAGGCCGTCTTTGTCGAAGATGCATGGCATCGTGAACCGGGCGAACGTCTTGGTGGCGGTGGGCGCTCACGTGTTCTACGTGATGGTATTGTTTTCGAGCAAGGTGGGGTGAACTTCTCGCATGTGGAAGGGAAAGAAATGCCAGCATCTGCGACGGCACATCGTCCGGAGCTAGCTGGTCGCCGCTTTGAAGCGATGGGGGTCTCTTTGGTTATCCATCCCAAAAACCCTTACGTCCCAACTTCTCATGCGAATGTGCGTTTCTTTATCGCAGAGAAAGAGGGTGAAGACCCAATTTGGTGGTTTGGTGGTGGTTTCGACCTGACTCCTTTCTATCCTTTCGAAGAAGATTGTCAGTCATGGCACGATACAGCTAAGGCAATCTGTGCCCCATTTGGTGAAGACGTGTATGCCGAGCACAAAGCGTGGTGTGATAAGTACTTCTTCTTGCCACATCGAAACGAAACTCGTGGTGTCGGTGGTTTGTTCTTTGATGATTTGAATCACTGGGAGTTTGATAAGTGTTATGATTACATCAAAGCGGTGGGTGAAGGCTATTGCCAAGCTTACTTGCCGATTGTGTCTCGTCGTAAAGACATCGAATATGGCGAGCGTGAACGTGAATTCCAACTTTACCGTCGTGGTCGTTATGTTGAGTTCAACTTAGTGTACGACCGTGGCACTTTATTCGGTTTACAAAGTGGTGGGCGTACCGAGTCGATTCTGATGTCGATGCCGCCGTTAGCGCGCTGGGAGTACCGCTACGAACCAGAAGCAGGAACGCCTGAAGCCGAACTTTACGATCGATACCTGAAACCACGCGAATGGTAAGCACGGAATCTCCTTTTCTATATAGATAGATAGTGATAGGGTCATCTGTAATCAGATGGCCCTGTTTTCTCTATATCTAAGTAAGGAATAAAGGTAAGGACATGACCCCGCAAATCGATCGTTACGCCGTGTTTGGTAACCCTATCGGGCACAGCAAGTCGCCATTTATCCATACACTCTTTGCTCGTCAAACGAATCAGTCCCTTACATACACCGCAGAGTGTGCGCCTGTGGGTGGATTTATCGAGGCGGCGAAAGCATTTTTTGCTGACGACGGCAAAGGCTGTAACGTGACCTTGCCTTTTAAAGAAGATGCCTATCAATTTGCCAGCCGTTTGACCGAGCGTGCTCAGCTTGCTGGAGCAGTGAATACACTTAAGAAGCTTGATGATGGTGAAATCATTGGTGATAACACCGATGGTGCAGGCTTAGTGCAAGACTTGTTGCAACATCAAGTCGTTTTAGAAGGTGCACGTATCCTGATCATAGGAGCTGGTGGTGCCGCTCGAGGTGTGATTAAACCATTGCTCGATCAAAAACCAACATCTCTAACGATAACTAATCGTACATTTTCTAAAGCCGAAGAATTGGCAGAATTGTTTTCTGCGTATGGCCCTGTTACAGCAAAAGAGATGAATACCATTGCTGAAGAGTTCGATGTCATAATCAACTCTACGTCTGCATCATTGAGTGGTGAGTTACCTGCGATCTCTTCCTCGGTGTTCGCCGCCAATAGTACAAGCTACGACATGATGTATGGCAAAGGTGATACCACATTTAACCAATGGGCTAAGCAACACGGTGCGGCACATGCTTATGATGGTTTAGGTATGTTAGTTGGCCAAGCTGCTGAGAGTTTTATGTTATGGCGCGGTCTTCGTCCTGGAGCCAAACAGATTTTGCGTGAATTAAGAAAGAACCTTGAAGGTCAATAAGCGATGAATCAATCCATCTTATTCCCAGACATGCAATCATGGGATGAAGTATCACAATCAGTAAACTTTGCGGCGCAACAATCTGGTGCGCTAATAGAATGCTTTGTGACGAAACAAAAGTTAGAAAAGTTATCTGGCTCAGAGTTAGATACGGAACAGGCCGTGATCGCCGCTTTTATTGACTACCGATTTGATCTGGAAGAAATAGCAGAAGAGTTAATAGAAGATGAAGCCTTCAACGAAGAAGGCCATATTATCATCGGCTAACAGACCTTTAGTTCAAGTCTTCTACTTCATGTAAGTAGTCGTTTTTGTTTTGAACATAGTTATTGGCTGACTTTTGTAAAAAAGCTCGTTCTGTTTCTGATAGAGGGCGAGCTTGTTTCACTGGACTACCGACATAAAGATAACCGCTTTCTAATCTCTTTCCTGGCGGTACTAAACTGCCCGCTCCAATCATCACCTCTGATTCAATAACGACAGCATCTAAAACAATCGCCCCCATACCAACCAATACACGATCGTGTATCTCACAACCGTGCAGCATCACTTTGTGGCCAATCGTAACGTCATTGCCGATAATAAGTGGATAGCCGTTTGGGTTTTCAGAGTTCTTATGGGTGACATGCAAAACACTGCCATCTTGAATATTCGTTCGATCACCAATGTGAATGTGGTTCACATCGCCTCGTGCCGCTACTAATGGCCAAATGCTAGAATCGTCCCCAATACGGATATCTCCGACTAACACTGAGGTTGAGTCAACGTAAACACGCTCACCAAGTTGAGGCTTTATACCTTTGTAGCTTCTAATTGAGCTCATCTTTTCTCCTTATTAGGGGCGATTACAGGGGACATGGAGGTAGAATAGTAGTGAAAACTCGCCTTTTAGAATAAAAAACACCCAAACGATAAAAAAATCAAAAAAAACGTGAAAAAGGGCTTGCCAATGTGATCGCAATCTCTATAATGCCACCTCGCTGACACGGCAACGCTTCGAAAGAAACGAAGTCGAGGTTAGCAAGCCAAATTAGCCAAGCGGAAACGCTTGAAGAAAGTTTGAAAAAAGTGATTGACACTAAACTTTAACTCGCTAGAATGGCCGTCCTGTTTTGAGCAAAGCTCATCAGGAAAAGCTCTTTAACAATATAGACCTATCAATCTGTGTGGGCACTCGTTGATGATAATCCAATT
>NZ_JBICJH010000005.1:0-356 GCF_043102935.1 Vibrio sp. zbq_1 | reverse complement strand
CTATGCTAACCACCTAGAAAATCTAGTATTTTTTGTCCAGTACCTAGACCTCGTTTGTAAAACTCAGTGTGACCGCAGCTACTGCATGATAAGAAATAAAAACGGTGTTTGTTGTAATTGAAAAATGTACTCCAAAATCCACCACTGGCTCTTAACTCACCAACCTCATATGACTCTGAACCACATTTATCACAGCAGTATTCAAACTTCGATTTCACTTTGTCATTCCCTAACAGGTGGTTTGCCATCTGCTTGTTTGCAAGCTCTTTGCCTAAAGACCCGCACTTTTCACACTTTAATGATGAGTGTTCATTGCTATGCCCGCACCCAAAGCACTCCCATTTACTATCCATATT